>JAUJMI010000271.1 GCA_030446945.1 Longimicrobium sp.
ACGGGACCAAAGACCAGGACTGGTGGGTCAACGCCTATGGTCAGATCCAGAACCAGGCGAATCGGCTCTGCGTGGACGTGGAGGGCGGAAAGATGTCGCAGGGAGCCCGCGTGATCATGTGGGACTGCCACGGCGGCGCGAACCAGAAGTTCCTGTTCGGGACGGTGAAGCGGGAATCCTCGCTCACGCGCGGCACGCCGATCATCCAGGCCTCCTCGCTGGGCAACCTGTCCATCAACGGGAACGGGGTGGTCGCCCCGGGCGGGGCGAACGTGGTCGCGGCGGGTGGCGCGAACGTGGTCGCACCCGGCGGGGCGAATGTGATCGCGGCGGGCGGCGGCAACGTGATCGCTCCAGGCGGCGGAAACTGACCGCATCCAAAACACCGTGGCGCCCGGCATCCACGCGGGTTTTCGCCCGATTGAATCCGTTGCATCCCGATATCCTGTTTTCCGATAGGGAAGGCGGACAACCCGCAACGGCGCGGGTTGTATCGGTGTAACGGAATAGCAGGGGGGGTGTCGGAGGGTCCGCGCGCGCCACGGGCTTTTCTGCACCCCCCGGATCAAGCCGCCCTGGAACGCTCGACCCCCAGCCCGCAGGCCCCGCGTCGGGGACGCCGGAAGCGGCTCCCCCCCTTCTCTATCCGCTCAACGAAGCCGCAAGCGCGCTCGTGTTCCCCTACTGCGTGAAAACGACGGGAAGGTGAGCGTTTTCGCACTGCGCGATGCCTCTGGTCAGTGTCTCTGTAGTACCGCAGCGTGATGCGCCCGCAGCTTGCAGCCAGCTCCGGTGTCCCCACTCAGCCGAGTAACTCCGCTAGCTTGCGCACCATCCAGGGATTCGTCTCGCCGTCCTTGACCGCAATCCGCAGGGAGTGCGGGCCGAGACGAGTTCCCATGGCGCCCGCATCGCGCAGAAAGAGACCATGCCTCCGTGCGCGCGCCACGACCGCTGCCGCTTCCGGACCGCTTTCGGGAAGGTGGCAGAGGAGGAAGTTCGCAATCCCGGGCAGCACGTCGAGGCCGAGCGCCCGGAGCGCGTTGGCCAGGCCGTCGCGGAGAGCATGCGTCTCCTCCCAGCGGCGGCGGTAGTATGGGCCGTCCTCAAGCGCACGGACTGCGGCCAGCTGCGACGGGAGCCCCACGACCCAGGGCGGCGTGAACGGGCGAAGCTCATCCACCACTTCCGGCGCGGCACACAGGTAAGCCACGCGCATCCCGCTCAGCGCGTACACTTTCGACATGGACTTGCATACCACCACGTTCCGGCGCCCGGTCGCCCACCGCTCCAGCGACGTATCTGGGCCGGCGTAGTCCACGTACGTCTCGTCCAGCCATACGCGAGTACACGCCGGGACAGCCTCGAGCGCATTTTCGAGGTCCGGGCGGGGGATGTGCCGTCCCGTAGGGGAGTTCGGGTTGACGAGGACGGCCAGATCGTATCGCCCGCTCCGCACCCGCTCGACCCAGCGCTCCAGGTCCAGCACATAGCCTGCGCCGCGCTCCAGCGTGAAGCGGTCGACGCGGCAGCGGACCACCTCTTCCAGCACGTGGGCGTACTCGCCGTACATCGGGTCCAGGATCAGTACGCGCGAGTCGCGTGACAACCAGCGGGTGAGTGCGCGAAAGATCAGGTCGGACGATCCCCCCCCGGGCAGAACGGACGCCCGCTCCACGCCGCGCGTTCGGGCGACCGTGCGCACCAGTCCCTCACAATGCGTGGGCGGCGAGGTGCGTACCAGCCACGGGAGGTGCTCGTGAAGCGCAGAGAGCACTCCCGGCGCGGGCGGAAACCAGGCGTCCAGCACATCCGCGTTCACCACCTCCTCGCGTCGCTCCAGCGTAAGGAAGTCGGCGCCGATCGCATCGAAGAACGCACCGCCGTGGTAGCAGGCGGGTGGCCGCGCAAAGGGCACCGGGAGGCGCCATTCGGCCCCGCTCCGGAGCCGCTCCACGAAGGATGTGCGCATCGAGCCACGGATCGCGTCGGTGCTCCCCTCCAGGAGGTGGTACTCCACGGCGCCCGCACGCACCACGGGGCCGGCGCGCTTCAGCCCCACACCCAGGTACAGGTCCAGAATCTCCCTGCGTCCCAGCGCCGCCACGGAGGTGCCACCGCGCGACTCCACCCAGCGGAACGCCGCATACATCAGCAGGGGCGCCAGGAGCCGATGGCGGTAGCCGGAGGCGACGGTCAGGAGACGTATCTCGAAGAGGCGGTCGTCACACGCAAAGGGGAGTGCGCTGCGCGGCAGGTATTTGTCGATCGAGTACCGCCGTCCGGGCGGGGTGACACTGATGAACCCCGCCACCTCGTCTCCTACCTCCGCCACGATGTAGGTGTTGAACTCGTCCAGCTCGTCGCGAAGCTCGCCGGCCTCGTTGTGCGCGTGCTGCCCCAGCTCCCGCGCGTACACGGCATAGCGCATCCGGCGGATCGCTTCGCGATGCTCCGGCGTCGCCAGAGAAAGAACGGGTGCCGCGCGGGAAGCCGGGGAGTGCATCGAGGTTGGTCGCATATGGAAGGGTCTTGTCCGGTGCGCCCCGAACATCGAATTCGCAACGGAATCCGCGGCGCCTTGGCCATGTGATGTCAGCCCAAGAGAATACAACCGCGCCGGGCGGAGCACAGTACCGTCGCGAGGAGGACTGCCCCCGCGCAGCCACGATGGTTTTGTCGACGGCGCCGCGGATGGGGACGAACGCGGCACCGCGCCGGTTTATCCCCCTTGGCATGAGCCCTCAGCTCCAGGCTCACGGGGGCACCTCGCCGGCTGCGGAAGGCGGGGAGACGCCCAGCGGGATGGGTGTCCAGCGCTCCTGCGCGGTATGCACGCCGATCGCGCGTCCGAGCACCATGCCACCTCCGGCGCCTAGGACCGCGCCCAACAGCAGCTCGGTTCGCTTCGATGGGCACCCGCCGAACTCGGGGGACGGTTCGCAGCGTGCCGCATCCACGTAGCTGATGAGGCCGAACAGAACGGCTCCGGCGAGCACGCCCGCGAGGGTGGCCCGGCGCACCTCCGTGCCCTTTCCGGAGCTCACCTCCAGCGCGCGCAAAGAGGCGACGGTCACGCGGAGCGGAGGCTCTCGCCTGGAGCTGGAACAGGAGCGTGTCCCCTTGCTGCCCCACGAGGCTTCCCGAGACCCGCCGTTCTGGGCCGCCCTCCGGCACGGTGTATTGAACGCGAACTCGCGTGCCCAGCTCGATCCTTTGCGCCCCGCAGGGCACGGCGATTCCGGCCAGCAACACGGAGCCGAGCAGAAGGGGGACGCGCACTCCCGAGAAGCGGAGTGGGATCACCGGCGGATCGACGCCTGAAGTCCGAACCCGCCTCCGCGGGGGACGAAGAGGCTGAGGTTGGGGGCGACCGTACGCTCATCCCACCGCTCCACACCTGTGAGCCCGCCCACGATGAACCCTGCAGGCACTCCGATCACGCCACCCGCGATGAAGGCGAGATAGGTCCACCCGTCCACTACCCAGTCCTGCAACACCATAAGTCCAGCAAAGGCCGCTCCGCCCGCCAACCCACCGATCCCGGCACCCCTGAAGGCCCCCGACCAGCGGTCGCGGCCCCGGCTCACCTCCAGCCGGCCGACCGCCGAAAGCGGCAGCGTCGTGCGGCGGTCGCCATCCTGCGTCAGGACGATGCTGTCCGAATCCATGAACGCGACACCGCCCGACATCGGCTTAGCCGACACGGCGGCGCGGACACCCGCACCCGGGTGCCCGGCTGAAGCCCGACAACTTCGACCTGCGCCGCGAGGTTGTGGGAAGACGCGAGCAGGAGCACGAACAGCGACAGAAGACGGCGCATTGGCTCTCCTTGTTGAGCAACGTGGCACCGGAGCGGAGTTCGGCACACTCTCCTCAGCGGTTCGAGTGTGCAACCATGCCAGCGGTGGGTGGAAAGCGGAAGGACGCCTTGTCGCTTCCCGAGACCATTCAGCTTCGACTGCACGACGGCGTGAGTATCCCGGCTCTAATTTGGTGCCGCAGAACCCGGTGCCGCTCGGGCGCTCTGCGTCGCGCGGGATGTGGAGCGCTTCCCAGCGTCTTCCGGGAAAGAGCGCGCCGCCGGCGGCACCCAGGACCGCGCCCATTCCGCCCAAGCCCGTCCCCAGAATCAGGGCTTTCTCCTCTGCCGTGAACGTGAACCATTCTCCCTCATCATCGCCGGAGACGAGTCCGGCTAACGCTCCGCCGACGGCTCCCACGGTGAGGCCCAACAAGCCGCCGCGGAGCCCGCCCGAGAGGCGGGAGCGCACCCCGACGTCACGCGACACCCGGGACACTTCCCCCAGCACAACGGGCACCCGCGTCGTGTCTTGCCGGCCGCGCACCCACAGGGTGTCTCCGCTCGCCACGACAACCGTGAGGGTCCCCCTTGGGAACGGCGCGACGCGGAGGCGGTCTCCGGCTCTGAGCGCTGGACGCTCCTGGCCGAAAGCCGCGGGCGCCGAAAGAAGGAGCGCCAGCACGATTGTGGCGAGCGCTTTCATAGGCCCACGTGCGCGCCGTGTCTGCGGGAGGTGAGCTCCACGCGACTGCTCGCGGAGAGGAGGCACGTGACGTCGCCGCTGTGCTGGCATAGGGCTCCGCTGGTTCTTTGGCCAGAGCGTACGCGGTTGGCCGGCAGGTTCTCCCCTCCGCTTCTACCGTGTGACCACGACAGGAGTTCAGGATCTCGCCGGCCACCGTTCATGGACGTTTCAGCTTCGAGTGCACGATGTGCTGCAATCGGATGCGCCGCGGGGGAGGTGATGCGGGTCACCGCCTCTTCAGTTGACCCGCTCACGCAAATTCGCGAATGCCGCCATCGTCTCGTCTACGGAGAGGGCGCAGTGGCCGTACGGGTTCGCCGAAATCCTCTGCGTCAGGAGTCCGCTGCGCCCGGCGCCCACGACGCGGGTGCGGTAAAGTGCCTGATGGAAGAGCGGAGCCACTGGGTCGAACGCGTTGTGAAGCGTGACCACCGGAACCGTCAGCTCCCCGGACGGATCGAAATAGCGCTGGAGGTATCCCTGCGCGTCCGGCGTGGTGGCGAAGCGGTCCACCCCAGTGTTCACGGCCGCGAGAAGCTGTGCCGGAAGCGCGCCGGTGTATACCGTCGCGGTATTGTCGAATGGCGAGTGCCCGTGCGTGCGGTCCAAGAGGTCCTGGAAGCCGCGCACGTGGAAGCCCAGCGCGTAAACGATGGAGCCGACCAGCGTCTGGATCTCCACCTGCGGCCCGGCGCCGCGAATCACCGGAATCGGCGTACCCATCCCTTCCATGATCGCAGCCATCGCGAATGCCCCTTGCAGGCTGGCCGGGCTTCCCTGCGCCAGAGATGCGGTCATCGCGGCCTGTGCCGGTCCAACGACGTCCTCCTGCACACGAGTTCCCTCGGGCACGCGAAGCAGATCACTCTGCAGCACCCCGGGCTAGAAGAAGTCGAAGAGGACCCGCACGTTGGCGATGTAGTCCACCGTCGTCCTGGAGCCCCCGGC
>JAUJMI010000024.1 GCA_030446945.1 Longimicrobium sp.
GCTCGAAGCGGCCGATGCGGCGCCCGATGGCCCCGGTGAAGGCGCCCTTCTCGTGTCCGAAGAGCTCCGATTCCAGCAGGTTCTCGGGGATGGCGGCGCAGTTGATGGCCACGAACGGCCCCTTCGCCCGGCGCGAGCGCGAGTGGAGGACGCGCGCCACCATCTCCTTGCCGGTGCCGCTCTCCCCCAACACCAGCACGGTGGCGTCGCTGTCCGCCGCGCGGGCGATGGACTTGAACACCTGCATCATGCCGGCGCTGGAGCCCACGATGGCGTCGCCGCCGCGCACCTCGTCGGGGATGGCACGCAGGCGGCGCACCTCTTCGATACCCGCCAGGATTTCGCGCACGCGCCCGCGCGGGAGCGGCTTGGGGAGGACGTCGTGCGCCCCCTGGCGGATCGCCTCCAGCGCCAGCTCCATCGAGGGGCGTTGCGAGAGGAGGACGACCGGCGCCGAGCCGCCGTCGCCGCGCAGCCTGCCCAGGATCTCCATCCCCGCGTCGGAGAAGTCTGCGTCCAGGAGGATCAGGTCCCACGTTCCGGTCGCAATGAGGCGCAGCCCGTCCGTGAGCCCGTGCGCGGTGTGCAGCTCCGCCGCGTCCAGTTCAGGTTCGAGCGTTCGACCGACGCCGCGGTCTGCGTCCAGAAGGAGGACCTTCAAGGGCAATGGGGTGCGCTGGAAGCCGGGAATCGAGGTTTGGTCGAGTATAGCGCCCGCACGTATGCGGCGCAAACGCGAGGCGAGAGCCGTATACGGGATTATTACGGTACCCGCCCGGCAAAGTCCAGCACGACGCGAGCGGGGGACCCTGCGGCGATGCCGCGGGTCCCCCGCACACCGGCACGGGCGCGCCGGAACATCTGCTTTCCGGCGCGTCGCGGCGCGTTTTACAGCGTGGACTTGAACAGCAGCCGGTTCGGCGTGCCCGTCGTGTTGCTCTTGATGACGCTGGTGGTGGCGTTGTTCACGATCCAGCTGCGGATGGTGGAGTACGACACGTCGCCGTAGGTGGCCTTGTACAGCGCGCCCACGCCGGCCACGTGCGGCGACGCCATCGAGGTGCCGCTGATCGTGTTTGTGGCCGTGTCACCGGTGTACCAGGCGGAGGTGATGCTGCTGCCCGGCGCGTACAGCTCCACGCAGCTTCCCCAGTTGGAGAACGACGACTTGTAGTCCGAGCTGGTGGAGGAGGCCACCGTGGTCACCGTGGAGGCGCGCGCGGGCGAGGTGTTGCAGGCGTCGACGTTGTCGTTGCCCGCCGCCACCGCCACGAAGATCCCGGCGTTGGAGAGGCGGTTCACGGCGTCGTCCAGCGACTGGCTGGCACCGCCGCCCAGCGAAAGGTTGGCGACCGCCGGCTTGATGTGGTTGCTGGTCGTCCAGTCGATCCCGGCGATGATGGTGGAGTTGGAGCTTCCCCCGGTGCAGGTGAAGACCTTGACCGCGCGGATCAGGACCGCCTTCGCCACGCCGTACGTCTTGCCGCCGGTGGTGCCCGCCACGTGCGTGCCGTGCCCGTTGCAGTCGTAGTTCTTGCCGTCGCCCGTCGCGTTGTAGACGTTCATGGCGCGCGTGGTGCCGTCGGAGCGGATGAACTGGCTGTGCGAGGCGCGCACGCCGGTGTCGATGATGTACGCCCGTACCGCCGAGGCCGTCGCCGTGTAGTTGTAGGTGCCGCTCAGCGGAAGCGAGCGCTGGTCGATGCGGTCGATCCCCCAGGTGGCGCTGCTCTGCGTGGTCGTCGGCTCCACCACCTGGTCTTCCTCGATGTACGCCACCGCCGGGTTGTTCTGCAGCGCGTTGAGCTGCCCGCGATTGAGCTCGGCCGCGAAGCCGTTGAGGGCGGCCGTGTAGACGAAGCGCGGCTCCACCTGCGCGACCTCGGCCACGGAGCGCGGATCGGCCCCCCCGTTGAGGACGACGATGTACTGCCCCTCGATTCCGCGCCCCGGGGCGGCGGAGTAGAGGCGCGCGGCGTCTGCGGGCGCCTGCATGGCGGTGGGGGTCTGGTCCGAGCAGGCGGCCAGCGTGACGGCCGCTCCCAACAGCAGCGAAGTACGGTTGAAGCGCATGGTGTTCGAGTCCTCTCTCCGGATGGTGAAGGATCATCGGCCGGCTGGATGCCGGACGGCACTGCGACTGCACCGAACCGCGGGAGTGGACGGTAGGGCCGGACGAACGTTCGATCTAGTAGCCCGCCCCCCTTTCCGCCCCCGCTCCACGTGCGATGGAGCGGCGCCCTCGGAACAATCATGTTGTAGGTTTTGAACGCCGCCTTCAAAGGCACGCGGCGCGCCATTCCGGTGCGCGAGGTCAAAGCCGCTCGGCTCAAAGACATACCGTTTTCGGGGGACCGACACGGGGCGGTGCAGTTTGGTGCACCGCCCACCAAATTGCAGCGCCGGCCGGCCGGGATCCTTTGCAAACACCTGAGTTCGGCGCCGGGATTCGGAGCACACCCGGAAGGGTGGAGGCGGCGGCGGGCGGGCAACGATGCACCGTGCCCGGGCAGCCCTCGGCGGCTGGCGAAATCGCGCGCGGGCGCATAGTTTTCGGGCTTCTGCCCCGCCCCTCCCCAGGGGCACCCCGCGCGCGAGGCGGGGTATCATCGGCGAGCCCCGTATCTGTGGGAACGACCGACGCTTACGAGCTTCCAGGCACGCTGTAAATGGCCGACGACATCACCCCGCCCGATCCCAACGAGTTCGCGGAGCCGCCCACCGGCGGATCCAAGGTCCTTCCGCGGCTCATCGAGGACGAGATGCGCGAGTCGTTCATCGACTATTCGATGAGCGTCATCGTGCAGCGCGCCCTTCCCGACGTGCGCGACGGGCTGAAGCCGGTGCACCGGCGCATCCTATTCGCCATGCACGAGGCGGGGCTCGCCCCCAACCGCGCCTACCGCAAGAGCGCCACGGTGGTCGGTGACGTGCTGGGCAAGTACCACCCGCACGGCGACAGCGCGGTGTACGACTCGCTCGTGCGCATGGTGCAGGACTTCTCCCTCCGCTACCCGCTGGTGGACGGGCAGGGGAACTTCGGCTCGATCGACGGCGACAGCGCGGCGGCCTACCGCTACACGGAGGCCCGCCTGGCCCCGCTGGCCACCGAGCTGCTGGCCGACATCGACAAGGAGACGGTCGACTTCGCGCCCAACTTCGACGACCGGCAGGTGGAGCCGCGCGTGCTGCCGGCGCGCGTCCCCAACCTCCTGGTCAACGGCTCCAGCGGGATCGCGGTGGGGATGGCCACCAACATCCCGCCGCACAACCTGCGGGAGGTGGTGGCGGCGTGCATCCACCTGATCGACAACCCGGAGGCCACCAGCACCGACTTGCAGGCCTTTGTGCGGGGGCCGGACTTCCCCACCGGGG
Source organism: Longimicrobium sp. (assembly GCA_030446945.1). Lineage (GTDB taxonomy): Bacteria > Gemmatimonadota > Gemmatimonadetes > Longimicrobiales > Longimicrobiaceae > Longimicrobium. The sequence continues at coordinate 3,376 of JAUJMI010000024.1, forward strand.
GCGTGATCTACGGGCGCGAGGGGATTCGGGAGGCGTACGACACGGGGCGCGGGCGCGTGGTGATCCGCGCGCGGGCGCAGATCGAAGAGCGCGAGGACGGGCGCGGCGACCGCATCGTGGTCACCGAGATCCCGTACCAGGTCAACAAGGCGCGCCTCATCGAGCACATCGCCGAGCTGGTGCGCGACCGGAAGCTGGAGGGGATCAGCGACCTGCGCGACGAGAGCGACAGCCGCATCCGGATCGTCATCGACCTTCGGCGCGACGCCATCCCCCACATCGTGCTGAACCAGCTGTACAAGCACACCACCATGCAGAGCACCTTTGGGGTGATCATGCTGGCGCTGGTGGACGGGGTTCCGCGCGTGCTGTCGCTGCGGGAGATGGTCTTCCACTTCCTGAAGCACCGCCACGAGGTGCTGCGCCGCCGCAGCGAGTTCGAGCTGCGCAAGGCGCGCGAGCGGGAGCACATCCTGGAAGGGCTCAAGATCGCCGTCGACCACATCGACGAGGTGATCGCCATCATCCGCGGCTCGGACACCACGGACGAGGCGGGGATCAGCCTGCGCGCGCGGTTCGAGCTCTCCAACCGACAGTCGGACGCCATCCTGAACATGCGCCTGGCGCGGCTGACGGGGCTGGAGATCGAGCAGCTGGAGGGGGAGCTCGCCGAGGTGCGCGCCACCATCGCGGACCTGGTGGACATCCTGGGGAACGAGGCGCGCCGCCTGGAGATCATCAAGGAGGAGCTGCGCGAGGTGGCCGACCGGTACGGCGACGAGCGCCGCACCGAGATCCTGGGCGACGCGGGCTCCTTCTCCATCGAGGACCTGATCCCCGACGAGGAGATGGTGATCACCGTCTCGCACGCGGGCTACATCAAGAGCCAGCCGGTGGCAGCGTACCGGGCGCAGGCGCGCGGCGGCCGCGGCATCAGCGGGGTGACGACCAAGGAAGCGGACTGGGTGGAGCACCTCTTCCTGGCGCGCACGCACGACTACCTGATGTTCTTCACCCGCGAGGGGCAGTGCTACTGGCTCAAGGTGCACGAGATCCCGCAGGGGTCGCGCGGGAGCCGGGGGAAGCCGGTGGTGAACCTGATCAACGTGGAGCCGGACGAGAAGATCGCCGCGCTGGTGCCGGTACGTGAGTTCGCGCACGACAAGCACCTGATCTTCGCCACCCGCAAGGGCGTGGTGAAGAAGACGGCGCTCTCCGCCTACGGCAACCCGCGCCGCGTGGGCCTCAACGCCATCAACGTGCTGGAGGGCGACGAGCTGATCTCCGTGCAGGTGTCGGACAGCACCTGCGAGGTGATCCTGGCCACGTACGAGGGGATGGCGATCCGCTTTCCGCAGGGGCGCATCCGCGAGATGGGAAGGGCGACGACCGGTGTGCGCGGGATCGCGCTGCAGGGCGAAGACCGGGTGGTGGGGATGGTGGTCACCAAGCCCGGGCCCACGCTGCTGGTGGTGACCGAGACGGGGATGGGGAAGCGCACGGACGTGGAGGCGTACCGCCTGCAGGGCCGCGGCGGCAAGGGCGTGATCAACATCCGCACGACCGACAAGACGGGGCGCGTGGTGGCGATCATGGAGGTGCACCCGGGCGACGAGCTGATGGTCATCACGCGCCAGGGCGTCATCAACCGCCAGCCGGTGAACGGCATCCGGGTGATCGGCCGCAACACGCAGGGCGTGAAGCTGATCAACCTGGGCGCCAAGGACACGGTGATGGATGTGGCGCGCGTGGTGAACGAGGACGCCGTCCCCGAGCCCATCGTCTCCGAATCCGAGGAGACGACGGAGATCGTGCCCTCCGCCGCGCTCGAGGAGGACCTGGGCCTCGACGACGACCTGGAGGACGATGACACCGCCGACGAGGCGGACGACGCGGACGACGAGGAGCTTGCGGAGGACGACTACACGGACGACCACCTGGACTCGTTGGGCGACGAGGTCTGAGGCCCTCTCCCCCAGCGTCGCTCCGCGACGCAACCCCCTCCCCCGAAACTGCCCGGGGGAGGGGGTTTGCGTTCTGGTAGGCGGCCGTAGGCCTCCGCCCCGCTCGTTCCTCGCTGCCCCTCCCGCCGACAACTGCCTCGGGGAAGGGCGCTGGCATGCACGGGTGGGAGCGGCACGATTCGCCGCGACGGCAGCAACGTGGGGCAGCCCCTACGACGTTTCGGTGCGGAAGAGCGGGCGGTCGAGGTGGGGAAAGGGGGGCAGACACACAGGTCACACACAGGTCCGCCCCTACGGCGAGGTATGGGTGCGACGGGCGGCGGTCGAGGTCGGGCGGAGGGCGGGCGCGATAAATCGCGCCCCTACGAGATCTGTGTGTGTCCCCCTGTCCCCGTTCCCCGTTCCACCGCAGTTCCCTACCCCCGCCTCCCCCGCGGGCGCCGCGGAGGCCGCCGCGGCTTGGGCTTGGGCTTGGGCTTCGGCTTGGGCTGCGCGGCGATGGTACCGGGGCGAGGGGTGATCTTGACGTCCGTGATGGAGAGCACGGCCGCAGTGTTCACCGTCTGGCGCACGCGGTACATCTCGCCCGTGGTGCCGCCGTCGTAGGTCCTGTTCGTCAGGATGATGACGAACATGTCGCGCTGCGGATCGATCCAGACCGAGGTGCCGGTGAAGCCGAGGTGGCCGAAGGAGCTGGACGAGAGGTAGTCGCCGGCGGACGAGCGGGGGCCGGGCTTGTCCCACCCCAACCCGCGCTTGCCGGGGAGCCCCTGCGGGGCCGCGAAGATGCGGATGGTGCGCGGCGACCACACGCGGCGCGCGCCGTACGCCCCGCCGTTCAGCATCGTCTGCGCGTAGACGGCGATGTCGCGGGCCGTCGAAAAAAGACCCGCGTGGCCCGTGACGCCCCCCAGCCGGAAGGCGTTGGCGTCGTGCACCACCCCGTCAATGGTGTACGGCCGCTGCGAGCGGAGCGCGGTGGGCACCGTGATCGGCTGCACCAGCGCGACGGGCGGATCGTACTGCGTGGACTGCATGCCCAGCGGGCCGTAGACACGCCGCGCCAGGAACTGGTCCACCGGCACCTCCGCGCGGCGGCGCACGACCTCGGCCATGGTGATCATCCCGAAGTCGCTGTACTCCATCTTTTCGCCCGGGCTGTAGACGAGGCGGCTGCGGTACACCTGCCGCAACGCCTGCTCCGGGTCGCGCGCGCTGGAGAAAAGGTCCGCCCCCGCGGGGAGGCCGGAGGTGTGGGTGAGGAGGTGGCGGATGGTGACGCCACCCTTTTCGCCGCCGCGGAACAACGGCACGTAGCGCCGCACCGGCGCGTCCAGCGGGAGCTGGCGGTCGTCCACCAGCGCCATCGCCGCCGCCGTCGTGCCGACCACCTTGGTGAGCGACGCGAGGTCGAAGAGGGTGGTCTCCGGGTCCACCGGCACGCCGCCGGTGCGGCCGTAGCCGGTCAGCTTCACCAGCTTTCCGTGCCGCCCCACCGCCACCGCCCCGCTGGTGAAGATCCCGTCGGCGATCGCCTTCCGCATCAGCCGGTCGATGCGCGCCAGCGAGTCGGCGCTCATCCCGGCTTCCTTGGCGGGGGCGCGCTGCAGGGTGCGGGCCGCGGGCCAGGCGAGCGGGCGCGGCGCCACCTCCTCGCGCTCCAGCACGCCGGCCACCGCGCGCGCCGCCGCGCGCTGCGCCTCCGGCCCCGTCCCCCACGCCAGCACCGCTGAGGGAACCTGGGGAAGCGAATCGCCGGGTGTCGGGAGGAAGGAGACGTAGACGATCCGCCGCGCTGCCGTGTCCGCGCGGGGGGTGGTGCTGTCGCGCTTCGTCGTGTCCGCGGGGGTCGCCAGGCCGGGGAGGCGGTCCACCACGCGCGGCGCGGCGCCGGGCAGCGCCACGGCCACCACGCAGGGTGCATCGTTGGCCGGCCACGCGTCGAGCGCCGAGAGGGGACCTCGGCGCGCCACCCAGGGCGTGCCCAGCGCCGCCAGCCCGCGAGAGCGCCGCGCCAGCTCGGCGGTAAAGACCGGGAGGCGCACCTTTGGGGGGAGGACGAGGACGGTCCGCGTGCATCCGCGCAGCAGGGTGGCGGGCACCGTGCCGGCGACGTTCACTGCGCGCCCGTGGAGCTCCTCCGCCAGCCCGACGGCTTCCCTGCCGCGCAGGGCGGCGCGCACGGTGGAGAGCGAGTCCTGGCGCGGGCGGTCCACCCTGAGTCGCGCTTTTGCGGCGAAGATGCGCCGCACCGCCTCGTCCACCCGCGCGGCCGAGAGCGTGCCGCGCTCCACGGCCGAGGCCAGCGTGCGCACCACGGCGGCCGGATCGTCCACCCCCACCAGCAGGTCCGCGCCGCCCGCGATGGCCGCCACCGGCGCGCCGGCCCCGAAGCGGGCTCGAAGGGGGCTTCCGGGGCCCACGTCTGCCACCAGGAGCCCGTCGAAGGCCATGTCGCGGCGCACCACGCCCGCCCCCGCCACCGGCGAAAGCGGAAGGGGAACGGAGTCGCCGGTGAGCGCGGGGAGCGCCACCCAGCCGAGCTGCACCCCCATGACGCTGTCCTGCACCGCCGAGCGCAGCGCGGCCAGCCCCCCGGCCTCCAGCGCGGCGCGGTCCCAGCGCAGGATGGGCGGGTTGGCGCCGGCGGCGCGGCGTGGCGGGTCCAGCGCGGTGACCACGGCGGGGAGCCCCGCCGCGCGCAGGTCGCGGAGGAACTCGGCCGTCGCCGCGGGCCCGCCGGTGGTCGTGACGTCGCCCGTCAGCCCCGCGGAGGGACCCGGCAGGCGCGGGCCGGGGATCCACGCCACGTCGATCCCCACCGCCTTGGCTTCCGCGGCCACGGCCTGCGCCGCGCGGGTGTTGATGACGGCGGGGCCCAGCTCCGAGGGCGCGGGAAGCTCGGTGCCGCCATCCAGCACCGCGCCGACGCCGCGATCCAGCCGCGCCATCACCAGGGGCGGCAGCGGCCATCCGCGCCGCAGCGAGTCCAGGAGCACCGAGGCACGTTCCGCCCCGCCCCCCACCAGCTCGATCCCGCCCACCGCCGGCGTGTCCGCGAGCGCGGCGGGGAGGCCGGAGGGGGGGACCGCCACGCGCGCGACCACCATCTGCGCGAGCTTGTGGCGCAGTGGCATGCGGCCGATCCTCCCCGGCGTCCAGGGGTTTTCCGGCGGCGGCGGTGAGCAGGCGGCGAGCGCCGCCATCCCGAGCACCGCAAGCTGAAGCCGTCCCACGGTGGAACGGCGGAGGATGCGAGAGAGCAATTTTTCCATTCGGTCGTCTGCGTCGGTCGGGCGGCGCCCGGCGGGGGACCCCGCGCACGAACGGCACGAACCGGACCCGCGCCGTGGGACACATCTGGTGCAACAATGCGGCGCAGACGCCTCAGCCGCGCCACCGGCGCCGCGGCAAACCCCCCGGAAACGTTCACACTGTGCACGTCGCGAAGGTGGTCCGGCTCTTGCCCTTCGCGCGCCGCGCCGGCCATTCGCCCAGCCGGACTCTCGCGGGCAATCCCAATCCGTTTCCAGCATCCCTAACGACCGTGGCACGACGACGGGACACCGCGCGCACCCTCCCCCGGCGCCGCGCTCCCCGCCCCGGGCGAGGACCATACTTCGCGACATGAGCGACACCCCCGCCACAGTCTACGTCGCCGACGACAACGCGTCCATTCTCCACGGGCTCGAGCGGGCGCTGCGGGCGAGCGGCTACACCGTGCACACGGCCACCAACGGCCACGCGGTCATGCGGCTGCTGGAGGAGGCCCCCCGGCCCCCCGACCTGGTGCTGCTGGACGTGATGATGCCGGAGATGAGCGGCCTGGACGTGCTGCGCCGCCTGCGCACCGAGCCGCGCTGGGCGGACGTGCCCGTCGTGCTGATCACGGCCACCAACGACGGCGCCCTCCCCGTCTCCGCGCTGCGCGACGGCGCGGTGGACTTCCTCACCAAGCCCTTTCGCCTGGACGAGCTCCTGGCGCGCGTGCAGTCGCACGTCCTGCGCAACCGCGAGCTGCGCCGCGTGCGCGAGCAGGCCCGCATCCGCCTGGAGACGATCGACCTGATCCGCGAGCTGAACCGCGTGGTCACGGCCGACGAGATGTTCCACCTGGTGACCTCGCGCACCGCCCAGATCCTGGGCGTTGCGCGATGTTCCGTCCTGGTGATCGAAAAGGGCGAAACGGACGTGCGCATCGCCGCCTCATCGCAGGGCCAGCCCAAGGACGGACTGGTGCTGCAGCTGGAGGACTACCCGGAGGTGGCGGAAGCGCTGCGCACCGGTCAGCCGGTGAAGGTGTGCGACGCGGAGACGTCCCCCCTCTTCGACGGCGTGCGCGGCGACTGGGAGGCGCGCGGCTTCGTGCGCCCCCTGCGGTCCTCCATCGTAGTCCCCTTCGCCATCGCGGACGGGATGACGGGGCTCTTCGTGGAGCGCGCCACGGTGGACGAGCCGGCGCTGGGCGAGGAGGCGGCGGAGCTGGCGGTGCGCGTGGTGGAGGCGATCGTCCAGGCGTGCGACCGCGTGCAGGTCTTCCAGCGGCTGGTGGAGCAGCGCGAGCGCGCCCACGACCTCGCCAACACGGACGAGCTCACCGGGTGCTCCACGCGCCGCTCCCTCCTCCTCTACCTGCAAGGGGAGCTGGACGCGGCGCGCGAGCGGGGGGAGCCGGTGAGCGTGGCGGTGCTGGACCTGGACCACTTCAAGCAGATCAACGACACCTGCGGCCACCTCGCCGGCGACGCGGTGCTGCGCGCCCTGGGCGCATGGCTCACGGCCGAGGGCGCGTCGCGCCCCCACGACCGCGCCGGGCGCTACGGCGGCGACGAGTTCGTGGCGGTGCTCCCCGGCACCGGCCCGGCGGGAGCGCGGCGCTTCGCCGAGCGCGCGCGGAGGCACATCTCCTCTATCTCCTTCGTCTTCGGCGACGTGGCGGTGCGGGCGACGCTCAGCGCCGGCATCGCCTCCTGGCCCGACTGCGAGGCGGCGACGGGCGAGGAGATCATCGCCGCGGCCGACGCGGCGCTCTACATCGCCAAGGAGCGCGGCCGCGACCGGGTATGCCTGCCGCCGGAGCTGGGGGTGGGGTGAAGGGCTGGGTGTGATGCGGTCGGGGTGCCGGAACTCGGGGCGGGATGAAGACGGTACCCGAAGACAAGGTCCGGGGGTTGAAACCGCTGCAACAACCGCGGGAAACCTGCCTTCGCAGGTTCCGGTGAGCGGTGGCAGTGCGGGTGGGGCCGGCCGGGGGCCTCATCACCGCGGGCCGCATTACCCGGCGCCGCGTCACCGGGGGCTGAAGCCCTGGCTGAAACCCCCGGCTGGAATCACGGGAAGGCGGCTGAAGCCGGGCCGTGCAACGCGGCATTGGAACCGGAGTCCGCGAAGGCGGACTTTGTGCTTTTGTTGCCGCGAGTTCACTCGCCCCAGCCAGAGCTCCGAGCTCAGGGCTCCGGTTTCAGCACGCCGCGCTTGACGGCGGCTTCGAGGGGCGAGGGGACGGCGTAGTAGGGCTCGCCCATGCGCGTGGCCAGGTCGCGGACGCTGTCGGCGCGGGCGTTGTAGAGGTCCGCGGCGGCGGCGTAGCGGTCGTGGGCCCGCTGGTACTCGCGCAGGCGAAGGTTGCGCTCCACCACGTGGCGGTTGTAACGCTCCAGCTCCGCCTTGTACCGGTCGTACACAGCCGTGGGAAGGTAGCCGCCGTTGGAAATGCGGTTGTAGCGCAGCAGGGAGCGCCGCTCCGCGTCCAGCACGCGGTCCTCCGCCTCCATCGCCGCCCGCCGCCGGCGCGCCTCCGCCCGCGAAAGCGTCAGCTCGGCGCCCGAGTCAAGCAGGCGCTCGCGCAGCTCGCCCACCTGGCGCCGCTCGTCGCGGAACGCCACCCAGCGGTACAGCTGCTCGCTCAGCTTGACCCCCACCACGGCGAGGAGCACCAGGAGCATGAAGCGCGGCGTGGACTTCATCGCGGAGCGGCGGATGCGAGGTGGCGGGGGAGGGCGCAACGTGCGCGCCCACTACAAGATGCAAGCCCCGTCGAAAGTGCGCAACACGCGCCCGCCGCGACGCTCTCGCGCGCGCGCCCGCGCGGGGAAATCACGTGTGTACGTGGCACGTATCGTGCGGCGTCTAAAACGTCTCGACCGGGACGCGCAACGGCGTCCGGCGCGAAGGACCCAGCAGGAGGAGCACGCGATGCAGCCCACCCGTAGACGTCCCCCGCCGCCCTGGGAACGAGGAGGAGCGGCCCCCCGGCACCCGGTGGGCCGCACCCGCCGCCGCTTCACCGACTCGCCGGAGTGCGCGCAGCGCTACCGCCGCGCGTACGACGGCGCCGGAGACCGCAGCATCGATGGCGAGCGCCGCGTGAGCGAGGGGCTGCAGGTACGCCGCCGCCAGCATGGCGGGGTGATGCAGAGCTTCCGCCGCACCCCGCTGCGCGACGGGCTCGTGGGGCTGGCGATCGTGGGTGGCGCCGCGCCGCTGGCGATGTCGCGGCTGGACGCGCTGCGTACCGACCGGTCGCACGAGTCGATCGTCCCCGACGTGGGGAACATCGTCCCGCTCACCAACGGCGCGGTGGGGCAGGCCTGGCGCGACGCCACCAACGAGGTGGAGGCCAAGGCTACCGAGGAAGTGGCGGCCAAGTCCACCGAGCGCGAGTCCTTCATCCAACAGAAGCTGGAGCGCTACCAGGAGATGGGGCTCGACCGCAAGCTGGCGGAGAGCATCTACGACCTCGCCCTCGAGGAGAAGATCGACCCGGACATCGCGTTCGGGCTGGTGCGCACCGAGAGCGAGTTCAAGACCACGGCCACCAGCCACGTGGGCGCCATCGGCCTCACCCAGCTGATGCCCGCCACCGCCCGCTGGATGCGCCCGGGGACGCAGATCGCGGACCTGCGCAAGCCGGAGGTGAACCTCTCCATCGGCTTCCGCTACCTGGCCGAGCTGATCGACAAGTACGACGGCGACAAGCGGCTGGCGCTGCTGGCGTACAACCGCGGCCCCGGCACCGTGGACCGCGTGCTGAAGCGCGGCGGCGACCCGGACAACGGCTACGCCAAGGCGGTGTTCACCGGCGAGGGCGTGCATCGATAGACGCCCTGACAGGAGCTAAGCGGGCCCCGGAGCGATTCCGGGCCCCGCTTCGCTTGTGCGGGTCAGAGGCCGGGGCGCAGGAGGAAGATCCACTCCCACCCGTCCTGGCCGCGCATGAAGCCGGCGCGCAGGTCGGGGTAATTGGGCGTGGTGGCGTACTCCGGCGGCGCCGCCCACACGCGGGTGCCGGGGACGGCCGCCACCCCGCGGTCCAGCAGCCCCGGAAGACGCGCCAGGTTCTGCGCGCGCGGTCCCGTGAGGTCCCGCAGGGCTGGGATCACCCCTTCCACCCCGCCGTGCGCGTGCACGAAGGTGCGCGACATCGCCGTGCGCAGGGCGGCGGTGTCGCGGCGGAGGGCGGCCGTGCGCACCGCCAGCACGAACTCGGCGAGGTCGCCGTGGCGCGCGTCGGCGGGGGGCTGCGCCACCCAGATGACGCGCCCGCGGTCGGTCCATCCCACCGGCGCGCCGGGGCACACCACGCAGCGAAGCTGGAGCGAGTCGCCCGCGTCCCGCACCACGGCGAGACGCATCCCCAGGTACGGCAGGCGGATGGGGATGGGGCCGCGGAGGAGGAGCCCTGCCTCGCGGCTCCACACCTCCGCCGGCGGCGCGCCGGGCGCCACGGTCGGAAAGGGCGCCAGCGGCGGGATGGGGGGCGGAGCCGGCGGCGGGGGCGGGCCCCCGCAGGCGGCGGCCACCAGGAAAAGGGCTGCGGCGTGTCGCTTCATCGGCGGGTCGGGTGGGGTGCGTTTGCGCGGCCGCGGTTTTCCGCGCCGCCGCGCGCGTGTAAATTCGCCCGATCCGTCCCGAACGCAACCCGTGCTCCCGGAGCCGCCGCTGAATCCCGCCTCCCCCGCCCCCCTCGCGCTCCTCTGCTCCGTCTCGTTCGAGTGTTCGGTGCTGGTTGACGCGCTGGAGGGCCGCCGCGAGGAGCTCGTGGGCCGCAAACCCGCGTGGAGCGGGCAGCTGGATGGGGTGCCGGTGATCCTCTTCCCCTGCGGAATGGGGAAGACGAACGCCGCCCACGGCGCCACCGCGCTCCTCGAAGCGCGGGCGGTGCGCGGCGTGCTGGGCTTCGGCGTCGGGGGCGCGTACCCCGGCTCCGGCCTGGCCCTGGGCGACGTCGCCCTCGCCTCGCGCGCCGTCTACGGCGACGAAGGGGTGGCCGCGCCGGACGGGTGGATCGACACCGAGGGCATCGGCATCCCCCTGGTGGAGCGCGGCGGCCGCCGCTGGTTCAACGCCTTCGACGCGGATGCGGCCCGTGTCGAGGCGGCGCGCCGTGCCCTGGAAGCGGCGGGGATCGCGGCGCGCGTGGGCCCGTTCGTCACCGTCTCCGCCTGCTCCGGCACCGGCGCTCGCGGGGTCGAGCTCGCCACGCGCTTCGGCGGGCTGGTGGAGGGGATGGAAGGCGCGGCGCTGGCGCACGTCGCCACGCTGTATGACGTTCCCTTCCTGGAGCTGCGCGCCGTCAGCAACGCCGTCGAGGACCGCGACCTCTCCCGCTGGGGCCTCCGCCACGCGGCCGAAGCGGCGCAGCGGGCGGTGCGGATAGTGGCGCGGGCGTGGGTGTGAGGGTCTTGATGCGGAGGCAGGGAGAGCACGGGCAGCCACGTGGGGCGGCCCCGGCCATGCGAAGGGCGGGGTCGGACGAGGGCATCGGCGGAGGGGACCTCCCCTCCAGCCGCATCACCGAGACGGGCGGGCACGTGGACGAGATCAGGCGCGAGGACCTCCGCGGGCGGCTCCTGGGGCGCATAGCGGCGGGCGTGGAGGGGGAGGGGCCGGACTTCGACGAGCTGGCGCGCGACGTGTTCGCGCACCAGTTCGCCTGCAACGAGCCGTACCGCCTGTTCTGCGAGCGGCGCGGCGCGACCCCGGATTCGGTGGCGAGCTGGGAGGAGATCCCCGCGGTCCCCACCGACGCCTTCAAGGCCGCCGCGCTCGTGTGCGGCGATCCAGAGCGCGCGACGGCCATCTTCCGCACCAGCGGCACCTCCGCCGGCACCGAACGCCGCGGAACGCACTACCTCCCCGAGCTCACCCTGTACGACGCCGCGCTCCGGGCCGGCTTCCTCTCCCATCTCCTTCCCGACGCCGCGCCCATCCGCTTCCTCTCGCTGGTGCCGCGCGCGGACGAGGTGCGGGATTCGTCGCTGTCGCACATGGCGGCGGAGGTGATCCGCGACTTCGGAGGGCCCGGAAGCGGCACCTTCATCTCGGCCGACTTCGGAATCGCGTACGAGGAGTGGACGGCGGCGCTGCGCACGGCGGAGGAGGGTGGCGAGCCGGTGTGCGTCCTGGGGACGGCCTTCGCGCTGGTGCACGCGCTGGACGCGATAGCGGCGCGCGGCGAGCGCTTCCGGCTTCCGCACGGCTCGCGGCTGATGGACACCGGGGGCTTCAAGGGACGCGCCCGCGAGGTTACGCGTGGCGAGCTGTACGGCGCCGTCGGCGAGCGGCTGGGCATCGCGCCGGAGTGGTGCGTGAACGAGTACGGGATGACGGAGATGAGCTCGCAGTTCTACGACGGCGTGGCGGGCTCCGCGGCGACGGAGCTCGCCCGGCGGCGGCACGCGGGCCCGCCCTGGGTGCGGACGCGCGCCACCGACCCGGAGACGCTCCGCATCCTGCCGCACGGGGAGGTGGGCGTGCTCCGCCACTGGGACCTCGCCAACCTGGACTCCGTCGCCTTCATCCAGACGTCCGACCTGGGCTTCACCTCGCCCGAGGGGTTCCGCGTGCTCGGCCGCGCGCAGGGGGCCGAGGCGCGCGGCTGCTCGCTCGCGATGGACGACCTCCTCAGCGCCCTGCGCCGCGGGTGAGCCGCACCCTCCGTACCAGCTGCGCGATCCCCGCCAGCGCCAGGAAGATGGCCGCCGCGAGAAGCGTCTGCGCGAAGAGCTTCGCCATGACGGGCGGGTCGAACAGGCTGTAGAACGCCGCCCGGAAGCCGTGCCCCGTCTCGAACTGGACCCTGGGGAAGAGCTTGCCGATGGCGTACGGCCGCGCCGGGGTGAAGGGCCAGCCGAGCATCAGGTTGGTGGGCCCGCTGTCGTCCAGCATGTCCACCAGCAGGTGCGAGCCATAGCCGGTCCCCGCCACCAGCGCCCACCGCCCGCCGGCCACCGCGTACACCGTCAGCGTCAGCACCACGACGGCGGAGATGCTGTGCGAAAAGGTGCCGTGCAGCGACCCGCCGCGCCCCGTCATCAACCCGATGACGATGTCGAAGTCGGGCGACACGGCCAGGAAGCCGGCCAGCGCCCACGCCTTCCAGCGCGGAAGCGGCTTCGCGGCGATTGCGATCTCGGCCAGCCCGGCGCCGATCAGTGCGTGTGCGGGAGGAAACGACATCCGTCTGAGCTCAGTGTTCAACAATCGCGGAGGGGCGTGAACGATCACGCCCCTCCGTCTCGTCGTGCGGTGGCATCAACCGTTCCAGCGGTCCCCACGCCCTGGGGCGCGGCCGCGCGACGGCGTGCGCAACCTCTTGCCGCGGTGCGTTTTGCCCTTTGCCGGGTCCGCAACTTGCAAACCGCCCCTACCCCGCCCCGCGGACGGGGCTGGTGCAGCACCACACCACGACGGGAGGAAGGCGATGCCAGGCTACGGACGCGACTACAACCAGGGCGGCGGCTTCATGGACCGCGTGGGGAACGGCTTCCGCCGCATGTTCGGCGGCGGCAACGACTACAGCCGCGACTACGACGCGGACGCCGGCTACCGCGGCGGGATGCAGGGCGGCGGCTACGGCGGCGGGATGGGGAACACCGGGTACGGTGGCGGTGCCGGGGCCGGTCGCTACGAGGGCCAGGGCGGCTTCGGCGGCGGATACGGCCAGGGCGGCTTCGGCGGCGGGCAGGGCGGCTACTCCGGCCAGGGCGGCTATGGGAACCAGGGTGGCTATGGCGGCCAGGGCGGTTACGGCAGCCAGGGCGGGTACGGGGGCCAGGGGGGATACGACAGCCAGGGCGGGTACGGGGGCCAGGGCTACGGGACGCAGCGCTTCGGCGGCGGAGCCGGGAACCAGGGCGGCGGCTACACCGGCCAGGGATTCGGCGGTCAGGGCGGCTACGCGAACCAGGGCGGCTACGGCGGCGGGCAGCTGGACGAGGACCGCGTGCGCTTCGTCCGCTATGACCGTGACTTCGGCGCGCGGGGCGGCTACGGCAACCGCGGCTACGGCGCGCAGGGCGGCGGGATGGGCTACGGCCGCGGCGACATGGACTACGACAGCGACTACAACGCCGGCGGCTACCGCGGGGGGCAGGCGCAGGGCGGGACGGGTCGCGGCACGGGGGGAGCGTTCGGCGGCGCCGCCGGCGGTGGCGGCGGGGCGGGCACCGGCGAGTGGGGCAACTACGGCGGCGGCGGCGCGTACGGCGGCTCGAGCGCCTTCCGGGGCTCCAACGCGGGTGGCTTTGAGCCCGGGCGCTTCTTCCGCGGCTACGGCATCGGCAGCGCCAACCGCTACTCGCCCTACTGAGCCGGCGCGCTGAACAGCGGATGAATGACCGGCGGGCGCACCATCGCGGGGCGCCCGCCGTTGTTTGCGCGCGATCCGCGCGAGGCCCGCGCGACGTGCAGGGGTCGAGACGGGCCAAGGGCGGGCAGACACGCAGGTTTGCCCCTGCCTCTGCACGGGGCCCCGAGGGTCGAAGTGGCGGTGAGGGGAGGGCGCGATGAATCGCGCCCCTACGGAATCGGTGTGCGGGGACGGGCGGCGCAGCAGCCCGTGACACGGGCGTGATGAATCACGCCCCTATCGATGCGGCGACAGGAGTGTATCCTCCAGCCCCCTACTCCCCGAACAGATCCCCCGCCCCCGGCACCTGGCGCCTCCCTCGCGGCCGCGGCTGGCGAACCACCGGCTCCTCCGGAAAGATCACCACCGCGTCCGGCTGCGCGAGCGAGCGAAAGACCGCGCGCCCCTCCTTTTTCAGCAGTGCGAGCGCCCCCCGCACCTCCTCCGGCGTCAGGTCCGAATCGGCCAGCCCCGTCAGCACCTCGCGAAACGGAAGAGCGCACCTGCGGTGGCGGGGGGACCTCCGATGGAGCTGTCGCGAGCGGGCCGAGG
>JAUJMI010000272.1 GCA_030446945.1 Longimicrobium sp.
AAGCTGGACGCGGGCGAGCCGGTATCGTTCGCCGGGTGATCCGCGCGCTCCTCCTGGCCGCCGCGCTGGCGTGGGGCGCGCCGGCGGGGGCGCAGCAGCAGGTGCTGGCGGGGGGAGGCGTGCGCGTGGTGCACGCGCCCCGGCACGCGCCGCTCGCGCGCGAGGTGCTTGCCGTGGCACGCCGTCCGTTCCTGCTTCCCGGGCTGGTCCCGGCGGCGGCGCCGGAGTCCACCACCATCGTCCTGGCCGCCGACCCGCGGCAGTGGAGCGCGGCGACGGGCGGGATGGCGCCGGAATGGGCGGGCGGCGTCGCCTTCCCGGACGACCGGCTGATCGTGCTCCCCATCTATCCCTCCGCCGCCGTGCGTCCCTTCGAGACGGGGAAGGTGCTGCGGCACGAGCTGGTGCACGTCCTTTTGCAGGAGCGCCTCCCCGGCCCCATCCCCCGCTGGTTCCACGAAGGATACGCCGAGCTCGCCGCCGGCAGCTGGGACGTGGCGAGCGCCTGGCAGCTGCGCGTGGCCTTCCTCATGGGCCGCGCGCCGCCGCTGGACTCGCTCTCGCTGCGCTGGCCGCGCGGCTCGGGCGAGGCGCAGATCGCCTACCTGCTTTCCGCCACCGCCGTCGAGCACATGCGCCGCCGCACGGGCGAGGACGGCTTCGCGCTGCTGATGGCCAACTGGGGGCGCCAGGGGTCGCTGGACCAGGCGGTGCGCTCCACGTGGGGGATGACGATGGGACAGCTGGAGGACGAGTGGCGCGCGGACGTGCGCAGCCGCTACGGCTGGCTGCTGGCGGCGGGGAGCGTCGGTCTCGTCTGGTTCCTCGCCACCCTGCTGGTGCTCCTCGCCTGGATCCCGCGCCGCCGCCGCAACCGCGAGCGCATGGACGCCATGCGGGCCGAGGAGCGCATGCTGCCGCCCCCGCGCGAGGACGGCTTCGACGTGGAGTACCCGCTCGCCGAGCCGCCGGTGGAGCGCTGACGGCAACGGCGGGCTCACACAGAGACACAGAGCCCAGGGAGGCGAACGGAAAGAAACCCCTCCCGCTTCTACGGCTGGACCGCGGCGTAGACCAGCTCCTGGAACGTCGCCTCGAGCGGGTAGCGGCTTCCGGGCGAGAGCTGCGTCCAGACCATGGCGATCATGTCGTTGCTCGGGTCGACCCAGAAGTACGTGCCGAGGTACCCCGACCAGCGAAAGATGCCGGCCGGCCCCGGCCTCGCCGCGCGGGCCGTGTCCATCTTCACGGCCACCCCCAGTCCGAAGCCGTAGGTCGGGTCGCGCAGGGCGCCGCTCGGCACGGGCGTGAACTCGGGCGGCACGGTGTTGCGGGTCATCAGCGCCACCGTCTCCGGCCGCAGGATGCGGGTATCGCCAAAGGTGCCGCCGTCGAGGAGCATCTGCGCGAAGCGGAGGTAGTCGTCGGGGGTGGAAAGGAGGCCGCCGCTCCCCCAGAGGAAGCGCGCCTCCGGCTCGAACATCGCCATGAGCCCGTCGCGGCCGATCGGCTGCAGCGTGCCGCCGGGGCCGGGGGTGTAGACGGAGGCGAGGCGGCGCCGCATGTCCGGACGGATGCGGAAGCCCGTGTCGCGCATGCCGAGGGGGCGGAAGATCTGCTCGTCCAGAAAACGGTCGAGCGTCTGGCCGGAGGCGACCTCGATCACCCGTCCCGCGACGTCGAGCCCGGCGCTGTAGCTCCACGCCGTCCCCGGCGAAAAGAGGAGCGGGATACCCGCGAGGCTGTCGGTGAACTCCTCCAGCGTGCGATCCGCGCGGTAAAGCCTCGCGCGGGTGAAGATCGTGTCGGCGGGGCCCGCCGTCAGGCCGTATCCCAGCCCGGAGGTGTGATTCAGGAGCTGGCGCACGGTGACTGGCGAGGCGGGCGCCGCCAGGACCGGCGCATCCGCCGTCCCTCCCGTGAAGACCTTCAGGTTCGCGAACGAGGGGATGTACTTCGACACCGGGTCGTCGAGCCCCACCTTGCCATCCTCGACGAGGCGGAGGACGCCGACGGCGACCACCGGCTTGGTCATCGAGTAGATGCGAAAGACCGCGTCGCGGCGCATGGGCTCGTCGCGGGTGGCATCCATCCACCCGAACGTCCGCTCGTAGCCGATGCGGCCGCGGCGGGCGATCACCGCATACATCCCGCTCACCCGCCCCGAGTCGACGAACGGCTGCAGCGCGGGCGCGATCCGCTCCAGCGCCGCCCGCGAGAGGCCGAGCGCATCGGGGCTGGCCCTGGGGAGGGCCGGCTCCCGCTTCCCGGCGCAGCCGGCGATCGCGCCCACGCACGCGACGACGGCCAGCCGCTCGATCGCCGCTCGTATCCGCTTCGGTCCGCGTGTCACCGGTCGTGCCTCCATGTCGTCTCGGAGCCGGTTGGAATCGTGCGCGAATGCCTCCGTGGGCCCGCCCACCTCGCGGGGCGGGCCCGCCGTGTCTAGATTACGTGGATCGCACATCTGGAGCAACCAATGGCAGGAGTATGCCTGTGCTGAGGTCGGGGCTGTACTGGACGGTTCTCGCCCTCGCGGCGACGGCATGCGCATCGCGCCCGCAGGCGACGCCGCAAACGGTGCCCACGCCGGCCGGTCCCGCGGCGCACCACCACATGCCCGATCTGCCGGCCACGGCGGGGCCGGGATTCACGGCGGCGGACGTGCGCTTCATGCAGCACATGATCGGCCACCACGCCCAGGCGGTGCAGATGGCCGCCCTGGCGCCCACCAACGGCGCGTCGGAGGCCGTGGTGCGGCTCGCTCAAAAGATCGACATCTCGCAGCGCGACGAGATCGACATGATGAAGCGCTGGCTCCGGGAGCGGCGCCAGGCCGTGCCGGACGAGGCGCACTCCCACGCGATGATGATGCCGGGGATGCTGACAACGCAGCAGCTCGCGCATCTGGGTGCGGCGCGCGGCCGCGAATTCGACCGGCTCTTCCTGAAC
Organism: Longimicrobium sp.; assembly: GCA_030446945.1. Lineage (GTDB taxonomy): Bacteria > Gemmatimonadota > Gemmatimonadetes > Longimicrobiales > Longimicrobiaceae > Longimicrobium. Next base: position 2,953 of record JAUJMI010000272.1, read on the forward strand.
CTCATGACCCGCCATCACCAGGGCGCGCTGCAGATGGTACGGGAGCTGTTCAGGGCTCCGGGCGCGGGGCAGGAGCCGGACATCTTCCGCTTCGCCACCGACGTGGACGCGGACCAGCGCGACGAGCTGGTCGTGATGGAGCGGCTGCTCCACGCCCTGCAGGATTGACCGCCGGATGGCCGAAGTGCCGCGCGGCTGGAGCAGCCGGGCGGGCACCCAGGCGCCGGACGCATGCCACCCTCCCAGAGAGCCCAAACCCATGAGAGATCGCACCCACCGGGCAATCGCGACGCTGGCCCTGGCCGGGGCGGTGCAGCTCGCCTTCGCATCGCCCGCCGCCGTCTTCGCGCAGCAGCAGGACACCATCGCCACGTTGAACGATCGCCGCGTGAACCTGCGGGCGGGCACCGGGAACACGGCCGGCATCGCCGCGCGCGGCATGCGGCTGGTTTCCTACACGCCCAAGCCGGCGCAGCTCGACTCGGCGAGCGGGCTCGCGTTCATCAACTCGGATCTCGCCTTCCGCGGGACCACCGTCTACCAGGGCAACTTCAGCGGCTTCAGCATCTGGAACGTGGCCAACCCGGCACGCCCGGTGGAGCTGAGCACGGTGGTGTGTGCCACCGACCAGGCCGATCCGTCGATCTACGGCAACCTGCTCTTCATCTCCGCCGAGTCGCCGCGCTCGCGTACCGACTGCGGGATGCAGGGGGTGCAGGACGGCAAGGACCGTATGCGTGGGGTGCGCATCTATGACGTGAGCAACCCGCGCGCTCCCCGGCTGATCAAAAACGTGCAGACGTGCCGGGGCTCGCATACGCACACCATCGTGCCGCACCCCACCGACCGCGGCGTGATCTACCTCTACGTGGGCGGGTCGTCCAACGTGCGCGACTCGGCGGAGGTGCCGGAGCTCGCGTGCTCCACGGGGGCGGTGGCCGAGAACCCGAACACGGCCGAGTACCGCGTCGACATCATCCGCGTCCCGCTGCGCAATCCTGAGCAGGCGGCGGTCGCCGGCTACGCGCGCATCTTCCAGGGGTTGCCGCGCCCGGCGGGCCGTGGCGGCGTGTCCCTGGGCGACACCGCCACCGGCCGCTGGGCGACCGGACCCTCGGGGTGCCACGACCTGACCTCGTACCCCGCGTATCACCTGGTCGCCGGCTCGTGCGGCAGCTACGGAATCCTGCTCGACGCGCGGAACCCGGAGAAGCCGGTGGTGCTGGACGCGAAGTCGGACCTCAACTTCTCCCTGTGGCACACCGCGGTGTTCAGCAACGACGCCAAGCGCGTGGTGTTCACCGACGAGTGGGGTGGCGGCACGGCCCCGCGCTGCCGCACCACGGATCCGTTCCGGCTCGGTGGGAACACGGTGCTCACGATCGACAACGGGAAGATGACGCAGCACGGCTACTTCAAGATGCCGGCCGCGCAGACGAACACGGAGAACTGCGTTTCGCACAACGGCGGGCTGGTGCCCGTGCCGGGACGCGACATCATGGTGCAGGGGTGGTACCAGGGCGGGGTGAACGTCTTCGACTTCACCGATCCGGCGCGTCCGGTGGAGATCGCCTACTTCGACCGCGGCCCGGTGAACGCGGACACGCTGGTGGTGGGCGGATCCTGGGGCGCGTACTACTGGAACGGCTACATCTACTCCTCCGAGCTGTCGCGAGGTCTGGACATCCTGGAGCTGGTGCCGAGTGAGCAGCTCTCGCGCAACGAGATCGAGGCGGCCAGGCTCGCCCGCATGGACGAGTACAACCCGCAGATGCAGCCGCGGATCACCTGGCCGGCCGCCTTCCCGGTCGTCCGCTCCTATCTGGACCAGCTGGTGCGCAACCGCGGGCTGCCCGCCGCGCGGACCTCCGCCATCGCCTCGGCGCTCACGCGCGCCGAACGCACGCGCGGCACCACCCGGCGCACCCAGCTGAACGTGCTGGCCGCGCAGCTCGACAGGGATGCGCGCCGGGCGGCGGACGCGGCGCGCGTGACCGCGATGGCGGCGGCGGTGCGCGACCTGGCGCGCGCGACGCGCTAGCCCGACGGAAGAGAACCGCAACGGCGCATCACACAGAGACACAGAGGAACGGAGAGGACACGGAGGATCACAACAGATCCTCCTCCTCTTGTTGTTGTCTCTGTGTCTCTGCGTGAAACGGCCGTTAAGTCGCCCCGCGGGGGTTGACCCTCCGGAGCGCACCCGGTTACTTTCCCCGCATGCCGAGACCTACTCCCGCACCCAGCACGCGCACGGCCGCCCGTACCCCCGCCGCGGCCCCGAGCGACACGGAAAGCTCGTTGCGCTTCTCCGTTCCCAACCTGGCGCTGATCGCCGCCGGGCTGGCCGCCATCGTCCTGGGCTACGTGCTCCTGGCGGGTGGCTCCACGGTGGGGGCTCCGCTCCTCCTGGTGCTCGGCTACGCCGTGCTGATCCCGCTGGGGATCATCTGGTAGAGGGCGCTTAGCTCAGCTGGTTAGAGCACCTGTCTTACACACAGGGGGTCGGGGGTTCGAATCCCTC
>JAUJMI010000273.1 GCA_030446945.1 Longimicrobium sp.
ATCCCCTGCTGGGTTGCGCCGGCGGCTGACCACATCGCAGCGGCGCTCGGGATGGTGCGTGCGATGAGCTCTGCGGGTGTGCCCGGGCTGATGCGAGAGACCCCTCCTTGAATGACACTGCTCACGTACTTGGTGCCGTCCGGCATGATCACGAGTCCGTCGCCGCCCGGCTGCGCCGCCTGCTCCGTCTTCACCAGCCGACCCGCGGGGGAGAACGTCAGCACATCCGCGTTGCCCAGGTTGACGACGACGATGTTGCCCTGCGGATCGAAGGCAACGCCGTTGGGCTGGCGGAGCGGCGCACCCTGCGCGAAGATCGACGCCGTCCCGTCCGGCGCGATCTTCCACACCCTCCACGTGGCGGGATCGGCGCCCTCACCGGAATCGCCCATCTGCGTGGCGTAGGTGGTGCCGTCGTCCGCGACCTCGATGTCGTTGATCCAGGGGGCGCCCTCGACGCGAGCCTCGCCGGCCGGCGCGCCGGTGCGCAGGTCGAAGCGGCGGACGACGGCGACGCTCGGCTCGCCCGCGCGAGTGCCGCCGTCGCGGTCGGCCACGTACAGCATGCCGCGGGCGATGTCGCTGCCGAACGGCTCGTTCAGCACCAGCGGCGGCGACAGCGTCGCTCGCTGCGCCGGGCCCTGGACCCCGATCCACCGGGGGGTGTGAACCGACCCGTCGTGGTTGATGAACGAAACCCAGGCGTCGTTGGCCTGCACGCTCTGCGGAGCGCCGCGGTTCGGCACCACGATTACGCCGCGCTCCGCATCGTACGAGCAGCTTTCCGCGGAGTAGATGGCGCCGTAGACCTTGACGTTCGAGGAGATCGGCTCGAACTCGCGGCCGGCCGTGGCGGTGACCGGCACCCCGAGGGGATGCCCGACGGTGTAGGGTCGTGACCCCTGCTGCTGCGCCAGCGCCGGGCCAGCGACGAGGCTGACGGCCAGCACCGTTGGCGCTGCTACCGACCTGATTCGCTTCATGTGCGCTCTCCTCACCATCGTGGTTGACACCGCTTGGGTATCGGCGACCGGCCCACCACCGGGTGGAGCGCCCGTCCGGGGAAGCTCCGTGCCAGCGCTTCGCGCAGGGCGGGATCTGGACCACGTCACCCGGCCGTGTCTCCCGGACGGAGCGTCCCGGTGCTGCAGGGTTGTCTCCATCTACCGGGCAGACGAGATCCCCCCCGCCCGATCCCGCGGCAATCCTCCCGCAGGAGCACCGCCCGCGCACCCACCCGCGCCGACGTCGCCTTCTGCGGCGGCACCACCGGCGGCAGCGACCCCTGCTGCCGAGCATCGGATTGAAGCGTGTTGAAGAACCTGCGCCTACTTCCTGAACGGAGCGCTACGCCGGGGCTCCCCTCAGGAGGTGGAGTGCGGGGGCGGCTCCGGATTGTGCGGGAGGCGCCGATGGCGGCCGTCGCTCACGCCCCCGAGAGGCGATCCTTGACTGAGCAATTTTTGTTGATATATTCACCCGCATGACCACGACGACCCGCAACCCGGCCCAGGTGGCGCGCTGGTTTCACGCGCTCTCGGACGAGACCCGCGTCCAGATCGTCGAGATGCTGGTGGGCGGCGAGCGGTGCGTGTGCGATCTGCAGGAGGCGCTCGACGCGGCGCAGTCGCGGCTCTCCTTCCACCTCAAGGTGCTCAAGGATGCCGGGCTGATCTCGGGGAGGCGCGAGGGGCGGTGGAACCACTACTCTCTCAACCCCGGCGTGCTGGACGCGATGGGCGAGTACCTGGCGGAGGCGGCATCCGCGCAGCACGGGGGCGAGTGCCAGGGCGGGTGCTGCCGGTGAGTTTTTTTGACCAGATCCATCAAATTTTCATGATGAAAGGAGTCGCACGATGAGCGACCTGGGCGGAGGGGGGCTCCCGGTGGCGGTGATCGGCGCGGGGCCGATCGGCGTGGTGGCGGCCGCGCACCTGGTGAGCCGGGGCGAGACGCCCCTGGTGCTGGAAGCGGGGGATGCGGTGGGCGCAAGCATCCGGTCGTGGGCGCACGTGCGGCTCTTCTCGCCCTGGCGCTACCTGGTGGACCCGGTGGCGGTGTCGATGCTGGAGCCGGCGGGATGGACGGCGCCGGACCCGGAGGCGCTCCCCACGGGCGGAGAGCTGGTGAAGGGCTTCGTGGAGCCGCTCGCCGCCCTTCCCGCCATCGCGCCGCACATCCGTCTGGGCGCGCGCGTGAAGGCGATCTCGCGGCGGGGCTTCGACAAGATGAAGACGCCGGGCCGCGATCAGGCTCCGTTCGAGCTGGTGGTGCGCACGGCCGATGGCGGCGAGGAGCGCATCCTGGCGAGGGCGTTGGTCGATGCCTCGGGCACGTACCTTTCGCCGAACCCGCTCGGCGCCGGCGGCCTTCGCGTCCCCGGCGAGACGGAGCTCGCGGAGCACATCTTCTACGGCATCCCGGACGTGCTCGGCCGCGACCGCGCGCGCTACGCGGGAAAGCGGGTGCTGGTGGTGGGGAGCGGGCACTCCGCCTTCAACGCCCTCCTCGACCTCGCCGCTCTCGTGCGCCAGGAGCCGAACACAGCGATCGTCTGGGCCATTCGCCGTTCCACCACCGCGCAGCTCTACGGCGGCGGGGCGGACGACCGGCTCGCGGCGCGGGGCGGTCTCGGCACCCGGATGCGTGCCCTGGTGAGCACCGGCGTCGTCCGGCTCGTGACCGGCTTCCGCACCACGCGGCTGGATGCGGACGCGAACGGCATCACCGTCAAGGGCGAAGAGGGCTCGATCGGGCCCTTGGACGAGATCGTCGTCACCACCGGCTTCCGGCCGGACCTGTCGATCACCCGCGAGCTGCGCCTGGGGCTCGACCCCGCGCTGGAGAGCCCGGTGGCGCTGGCGCCCCTCATCGATCCCAACGAGCACAGCTGCGGAACGGTGTACCCGCACGGAGCGGCAGAGCTCGCGCACCCGGAGCCCGGCTACTACACGGTCGGGATGAAGAGCTACGGGCGCGCGCCCACCTTCCTGCTGCTCACCGGCTACGAACAGGTGCGCTCCGTCGTCTGCGCCCTCGTCGGCGACGAAGCCGGCGCGAAGGCGGTCGAGCTCGTGCTCCCCGAAACGGGGGTGTGCTCCACGGACCTGGGCGGCTCCTGCTGCCCCGCCCCCGCCGATGCGGCGCCCGTGCTGGTGGGGCTCGGATCGGGGCTGTCGAGGAGCGGACGCCCGTCGCTTCCCCTGGCCGGCACGCGGTGAAGTGAGCGCCGGGGTCCCATCCCCGCCGGCGCCCCCCCGGTTCTATTACGGGTGGGTGCTGGTGGGGGTGCTCTCCCTCACGGAGACGATCTCGTACGGGATCCTCTCCTACGCCTTCCCCGTCTTCCTGCTGCCGATGGAGCGGGAGCTGGGGTGGTCGCGCGTGGAGATGACGGGGGCGTTCTCGCTGGCGCTGCTCGTTTCCGGCGTCGTGGCGATCCCGGTCGGCCGCTGGGTGGACCGGCACGGCGCGCGCGTGCTGATGAGCGCCGGCTCGCTCGCCGCCGCCCTGCTCGTGCTCGCCTGGTCGCGCGTGGGGAGCCTCCCCGCCTTCTACGCCATCTGGATCGCGCTCGGCTTCACGCAGGCCGCCGTGCTGTACGAGCCCGCTTTCGCGGTCGTCGCCACCTGGTTCGTGCGGCACCGGGGGCGAGCGCTGACGGTGCTCACCTTCCTGGCGGGCTTCGCCTCGGTCATCTTCCTCCCTCTGGCCTCCCGCCTCGTGGAGACGCTGGGGTGGAGGAGCGCGCTCGCGGCGCTGGCCGGCATCCTGGCGATCGGCACCTTTCTCCCGCACGCCTTCCTCCTTCGCCGCCGCCCCACCGACCTGGGCCTGGTACCCGACGGCGGAATCGTCGCCGCGCAGGACGCACCCGCCGCGAAGCGGGAGACGAGCGTCACCACGCGCGACGCGCTGCGCAGCCGTTCCTTTCGCTGGCTCGCCGCGGCGTTCTTTCTATCGTCGCTCACCACGTCCGCGGTGTTCGTCCATCTGATCCCCGCGCTCACCGAGTGGGGATACGCACCGGCATTCGCGGCCGCCGCCACGGGGATGATCGGCACGCTGGGGCTCCCCGGCCGGCTGGTGTTCACGCCGCTGGGCACTCGCTGGTCGCGACCCGGTGTCACCGCCGGCATCTTTGCGCTGCAGGCGGCGGGGCTCGGGGCGCTCCTCGCCTCCAGCGGCCGGGGCGGCGTGTGGGCCTTCGTCATCCTCTTCGGGGCCGGCTTCGGCGCCATCACCCCCGCGCGCGCGGCGCTGATCGCCGAGTACTACGGCGCGGCCAACTACGGGAGCATCAGCGGCGTCCTCGCGCTGACCCTCGCCGTCGCACGCGCCGCCGCGCCGGTGGGGTCGAGCGTCCTCTACGCGGCCGCGGGCGGATACGGCGCCGTCGTGTGGGCGCTAGCGGGCGCATCCGCCGTCGCCGCCGGCGCCATCCTCCTCGCCGAGCCGCGGCGCCGCGCCTCGCCCGAGCTCACCCGGCCCGGATAACGCCCGCCACGGGATCTGAACCAGCGCACCCGCGCTGGTGGCTCGCGAGGTGCTGGAAAGGCTTCCCGGAAGCGTGACGAACTCCACGGGGTGCACGGGATGAAGCTGCGACACTGGAGCGGGCGGGTGCCGCGCGAGCGCGTGCGGGGGCTGCTGCGCGGGCTCGGGCTGCGCAGGCTCGCGGCCGAGACGTTCCGCGGGTTCTATGAGGACGACATGATGACGTACGCCGCGGCCGTGGCATACCAGGCGCTCTATGCGCTCTTCCCCTTCATCATCGTCCTGCTGGCGCTGTTCAGCTTCATCGAGCAGCCCGAGCTCTTCCAGTGGCTGCTGGACCACAGCCGGCGCTTCCTGCCGGCCCAGGCGTACGAGCAGGTGGAAAAGGTGGTCGCCGAGATCCGCGGGCAGCGCCAGGGCGGCCTCCTCTCCGTGGGCATCCTGACGACGCTGTGGATCGCGTCCGGCGGGGTGCGCTCGGCCATGAACGCGCTCAACAAGGCGTACGAGGTGCCCGAGGGGAGGGCGATCTGGAAGCGCTTCCTCCTCTCGTTCGGCTACGTGATACTCGCGGGATCGCTGGTGGTGGTGGCGACGGGGCTCATGGTGTTCGGGCCGCAGGCCAGCGAATGGGCGCTGCGGCAGGTGGGCGCCCCCCCCGGGGTCCGCGAAGCCATCGCGTGGCTGCGCGTTCCGCTGGCCATCGCGGGCGCGGTGGCGGGGGTCTTCCTCGTCTACCTGGCGATGCCCAACGTGAAGCAGCGCGCGGTGCTCGTGGTTCCGGGCGCGGTGTTCACGGTGGTGCTGTGGGGGGTGGTCTCGCTCGGCTTCCGCTGGTACGTGGAGAACCTGGGGCAGTTCAGCGTCACCTACGGAAGCGTGGGCGCCATCATCGTCCTCCTCACCTACTTCTACCTTTCCTCCCTGATCCTGCTGACCGGCGCGGAGCTGAACGCCGC
>JAUJMI010000274.1 GCA_030446945.1 Longimicrobium sp.
AGGATGAGGTCGTCCTGCTCGAAGTCGGGGCGGCGCGTGGTGTTGATCGTCACGCCCGTCTCCGCGGCCAGCCACGCCCCGCCGCGCGCCACCCGCGCGCCCACGAGGGCAAAGAAGTCGGTGGCATCGCGGTCCAGCCCCACGCGGTTGTCCGTCGTGGGGATGCGCGTGCCGAAGCGCAGGATCGCCAGCACGCGCGCGCGCTCCGGCGTGAGCCGCAGCAGCGTGGAGACGCGGTAGTCGCCGGAGTCCCGGCGGCCCGGCCCCATCTCGGTCACCGCGGGGTCTGCGGCGGCGAATCGCTCCTCGTCCTCGAAGAAGCGCCGCACAGTCCCCGCCGCCTCCAGCACCACCCGCCCGGTCCGCCACACGGCCCGGAAGTTCCCTGCCTCCACCAGCGACCCCTCCGTCCCCGCCAGCGACGCGCGCTGCCCCCTGAACGCCCCGCCTCCCGCCTCCACCCACACCTCCGGCGCCTCTACGAAAGCCCGCCACTCCGCCGGATCGAGCGGACGGAGCTGCGCGCGCACCTGCCCCGGTAGCGCGAGCGCCAGCGCGGCGAAAAGGGACGCGGAGCGAGTCTTCATGGGAACGCGGGTGCGGGGCCGGTGAGCAGGAAGCGCGTGAAGCTCGCGCCTCATCCGTTCCACGGCAAGCCCGTCCTCGTTTACACACGCCCGGATGCCGCAAACACGGACGTCGCCCGATCTGCGGGGCGGCGTCACGGAGGCAGGGAGGCGGCGATCGAGCGCTTCCAGGAGTCGCTTGCGGTGCGGTGCGCTTGCCTCGGCGGGCTCCGTAAGCCTCAGGATCTCCGGCGCATGGCTTCCTTTCTGGTACCGTCCCTTTCTGGTCCTGCGTGTAGCCTGATCCAGCCCAGTCAGGACGTCCGCTTTGGGGAGCGATTCAACATCCGGGTTCGGCCTCGTGCAGCACCAGACCGAGATTGCTGTCGTCGGGGTGCCTCCCGGGCAGTCGTGGCAATCCACCCACGACTCGATCTCGGCGAGGTTTGAGGTCCCTCGCCAGTGCTAATGCAGGCGCCAACCCCGCGCCTCTCCCGGAAATAAGCCGCAAGGTCGACCGGCGCGGCTCGCAGCACCCCCAGCGCCTCGATCAGGTTGGACTTCCCCGAAGCGTTGGGGCCGATCAGGACGTTCAGCGGCTGGAGCTCGATCTCGGCGCCCTCTCTTCCGTAGGAGAGAAAGTCTTTGAGCCTCAACCTATGGATGAGCCGTTTGCCTTCCATGATCGTCGCCTTGGGAGATCGCCCGCGTACGGTCGGTTTGGCTTTGAAAGGATACACCGGTCCATCGCCGCCCCGCAAACCGCGCGTGAGGTGCAGAAGCTGAAAAACCTCTGCGCCCTCCTCCGCGTCTCCGCGCCTCCGCGTGAGATCGCCGTTCAGGATCTCTGCGCGGGGCCGATGTTCGGGAGCACCTCCGCCGCCCGCGTCAGCACCTCGTCCGGCGTGCCGAGGGCGCGCTTGATGGCGACCTCGCGCTGCAGCGGGTTGCGGACGCGCAGCAGCTCGGCCACGCGGCGCGCCCCCAGGCGGCGGATGTGCCACACGGGGCTGCTGGGGACCGGGAAGTCGCTGCCGTGCAGCGTGCGCACGGCCAGCTCACGGTCCGCGGCGAGGCGGCCGAGGGTGGCGGAGCGCGCCGGGTTGTTCATCCCCGAGTTGTCCGTCCACAGGTGCGGGAACTCGGCCATCAGGGCGCGCAGCAGCGGCGTCTGGTCCGGGTCGCGGCGAAAGGGGACGGGCGCGGCCAGGTGCGCCACGATCACCGGCACCCCTTCCTGCAGCGGAACCCGGATCTTCGCCAGCTCCTTGAGCCCCGGATCGACCTCGGCAAAGGTGTTCTCGCTGCCGCCGGAGTGGACGAGCAGGGGGAGCCCCGCGTCGGCCATGCGGCGGTAGAAGGGGCGGTGCGCGGGGTCGGCGGGGTCGATGCCCTGCGTGGCGGGGAGCCACTTGAGGAGGACGGCGCCGTTCTCGATGCATTCCTCCAGCCGCTCCAGCGCATCGCGGCGCGCGGGGTTGATGGAGGGGCCGGGGAGGAGCTCCGGGTGCTCGCGGCAGACGCGGAAGACCCACCCGGCGGGGATCACCATCTGGGAGCGCGCCAGGTCCGGCTCCCCGCTCGCGTCGCAGACCGCGTCGAAGCCCAGGGCCACGGCGCGGTCCATCTCGCTGCCACGGACGTGCGCGGCGAGGCGCGCGGCCCAGTCCGCGTCGCCGGTGGGGGAGTCGGGACGCATGCCGTGGATGCGCCCCAGCGCGCGGAACATGAAGCTGCGCCTGAACTTCGGCGAGACCCAGCACCCGCTTCCGCCGGAGCCCACCCCGGCCAGGTGCGCGTGGACGTCGATCTTCACGAAGCCTCCAGCCACTCGGCCACCCGCGCCACCGTCCGCGGCTCAAAGGGAACGCTCCAGTGCGACGGCCGCTCCAGCATCTCCAGCCGCGCGCCGGGGATGCGGCGCGCCAGCAGCTCCCCCTGCTCCGCCGGCACGATCCGGTCGCCGCGGCTGTAGACGAGGAGCACCGGGGTGCGGATCCGCTCCGCCGCCTCCTCCAGCCGCAGCCGCTCCAGCAGCGCCGTTACCCCCGCGACGTACCCGAAGCCGCCTCCCGCACCCTCGACACGAAAGGGGTACTCGCGGCGCTTCAGCGGACCCACGGCGGGCACCACGCCCCACACGCCGTAGTGCTCGCGCTGCCTCAGCGTCGCGCGCCCAAAGAAGCCGCGCAGCTCGCCCAGCGCCGCCCGCACGCCCACGCGCAGGCGGACCGGCGCCGAAAGGACCACCGCGGAGACGACCCGCTCCCACCCCGGCCGCGAAAGCGCGTGCAGCACGAGCGACCCGCCGAGGCTGTGGCCCAGCAGGTGGAGCGGAAGGGGCGGCCCCCCGGCCTCCGCGCGCTCGGCCGCATCAGCGAGCGAGTCCTCGATCCGCGCCACGTCGAAGACGGTGGTGCTCTCCCGCCCGTGCCCGTCCTGGTCGAAGGCAAAGACCTCCAGCCCCGCCCGCAGCAGCGGCTTGCAGAGGGCGTGGAGCGGATACAGCGCGTCGTTCCCCGCGCCGTGCGCCAGCAGGACGCGCCCCCGCGCCGCGCCCGCGGGCACCAGCCTACACCCGCGCGCCCGGCCCCCGGCGCGCGGGTACCCGACCGTCTCCAGGCGCGCGCCGGACGCGGCGAGCCATGCCTCCAGGCGTGCCGTCACCGCGGGGAGCCGGCCTGGTGCCGGTCGCCGCTCATCCACCCCGGCGCCTCGGTGTCGGAGGGAGCGGTCTGGCCCTGGCGAGCGGCGGCCTCGGCGTCGCGGCCGGACTGGCTCTGCGGGGCGTCCGGCGTGCCGAGCGGCTTTCCGGGCGGCGCCAGCTCCGACCCCACCGCGCCCGTGATCAGCCGCGCCGCACGCTGCCAGGAGAGGTACGACCACGCCCACTGCGCGAATACGAAGAAGCGGTTGCGGAAGCCGATCAGGAAGAGGATGTGGATCAGGAGCCATCCCAGCCACGCCAGCATCCCCGTGAGCTTCACGCGCCCGGCGTGCAGCACGGCCGCGTTGCGCCCCACCACCGCCATGCTCCCCTTGTCCCTGTACTTGAAGGGGCGCCGCACGCCCCCTTCGATGCTGGCGACGACGTTGGAGGCGGCGTGCCGCCCCATCTGCATCGCCACCTGCGCCACGCCGGGTAGCGGGTTGCCGTCTGCGCCGTCCAGGCTCGCCAGGTCGCCGATCACGCACACCTCCGGGTGGCCGGGGATCGACAGCTCGGGGAGGATCTCCACCCGCCCCACCCGGTCCGTGGGCACGCCCAGCCGCTTCCCCAGCGGCGACGCGGTGACGCCCGCGGCCCAGACGACGTTGCGGGTGCGGATCGTCTCGGGGCCGATGCGGACGAGCTCCGGCTGCACGTCGGTGACGATGCTCCCCGTCCTCACCTCCACGCCGCGCAGCTGGAGCGCCTCGCGGGCGTAGGTGGAGAGCTCCTCGGGGTACGCCGCCAGCAGACGCGGCCCGCCCTCCAGCAGGACGATGCGCGCCTGCGACGGGTCGATGCGCCGGAAGTCGCGGGCGATGGCGTGACGCGCCGTGTCTGCCATCGCGCCCGCCATCTCCACCCCCGTCGCCCCGCCGCCGATGACCACGAAGGTGAGGAGGGCACGCTGCTCCTCGGGGTCTTCCTCGCGCTCGGCGGCCTCGAAGGCGAGGAGGTAGCGCCGGCGGATCTCGGTAGCGTCCTCCAGCGTCTTGAGCCCGGGGGCGAGCGGCTCCCACTCCGGGTGGCCGAAGTAGGCGTGCGTGGCGCCGGTGGCGAGGATCAGGTAGTCGTACTCCAGCCGCTCGCCGTCCGTGAACACCACCTGCCTGCGCCCCAGGTCGAAGTCCTCCACCTCCGCCATCAGCACCTCGGTGGACCTCTGCCGCCGCAGCACCTGGCGGATGGGAGAGGCGATGTCGGCGGGGGAGAGGGTGGCGGTGGCCACCTGGTAGAGCAGCGGCTGGAAGATGTGGTGGTTGCGCCGGTCCACCACCGTCAGGGTGACAGGCGCCCGGCGCAGCCCGCGCGCCGCCCACAGCCCTCCGAAGCCGCCCCCCACGATCACCACGTGCGGAACGCGCAGGATGCGTGTCGCCATTGTGTCTCCCCCCGCCGGGCTCGATGTAGGCCGTGCACCGCGTGCTGCCTCCACAAGTATGGGGCCGTGTGGCGCGCAGGGGCCAGGGCCGCGTGGCCGCGATCGGGCGGTGCCGGGCGGGGTGGAGGAGGCGGGGTATCTGGGTGTGGGGGAGCTCGTCACGGCGGGAATCGCGAGCGCCGGCGCCGGTGCCCGCCCCCCGCTGCTCAGCGCCGGTCTCGGCTCCCGTGCTCGGCGACCGGAGCTGCGGCGCCGGTGCTCGGCTTCCGGTGCTCGGCGTTCGGACGCCGGCGTCCCGAACCGTCGCGGCCCACCCACCCCCAAACCCAAACCAGCCCGCCCCCCATTCCGGGAAGCGGGCCGATCATACGGTCCTACGATGCCGCCGCTACACCCTCACACCGGCACCGGCAGCAGCATGCGGAACGAGTTGCGGGCGCGGTTGAGCCGGCTCTTGACCGTGCCGACCGGGATGCCGATCTCCTCGGCGATCTCCTCGTAGGTGCGGTCCTCCACCTCGCGCATCACAAAGGGGATGCGGTGGTGCTCGTCCATGCGGCCGATGGCCGTGTCGATCGCCTCGCGCAGCTCGCGGCGGTACGCCTCGCGCTCCGGGTTGTGCCCCGTGGCCGCGAACTCCACCGGCCGGGCCGGCGCACCCGAGGCCGAAGTCTCCGGGCGCATCTCCGAGAACGTAGTCTCCCGGCGGCGCGAGCGGTTGCGGAACTCGTTCTTCAGCAGGTTGTTCGCGATCGTGTGGATCCACGTCGAGAACTTCCG
>JAUJMI010000275.1:0-3173 GCA_030446945.1 Longimicrobium sp.
TCTCTGCTGTCCAGTTCCTGTACCAGTAGCTCTAAGCGGTTGCAGGACCGTGAGTTGCGCGCTGGAATGACGGCGGCGTATGATCCGCGTACAGTGGCGGCACGCGGGGGTCGATCGGTAAGTCGTTGTGAAAGGGGGATTTGCGGTTTGTGGTCGAGCGGTGCGCCGGTTGCCCGGAGGAGGGAGTGCGGGATTCCCGCCTCCCTGACCGGTCACACCGTGCCGCCACGACCATGCGCCGCTCTCTCTCCGCACTCTGTCTCGGAATCGCCGCCTCGCTCCTCGCCGGCTGCGGCAACCCGGCTGGGCCCTCCAGCGATGACGCCGGCTCGGCTCCGTCGCTCCGGCTAGACCGGGCGAGCGTGGTGCTGGAGGCGCTGGGCGACAGCGCGGCGCTCACGGCCAGCCTCGGCGGGCAGAGCACCCGCACCCCCGCGCTCTCGCTACGCACGGAGGCGCGCCACCTGGCGGAGGCGGCGGTGCTGAACGCGGCGGCGCTCTCCCGCGGCGTCATCCTGGCCTCGGCGCCTGGATCGGTGACGCTGCAGGTGACCGCGTTCGGGTCGGCGCCGGCGTTGGTGACGGTGCAGGTGCGCCCGCGCCGCCCCGTCATCGTCGCGGTGAGCGCGGGTGCGGTCGGCGACGGCGACACGCTGCGCCTGCGCGGCTACCGCATGGACGCCCTCGCCGCCGGATCGGTGACGGTGGGCGGCACCCCCGTGCAGCTCGTGGGCGGCGACAGCGCGACACTCCTCGTCACCCTCCCCTCGCTGGCTGCGCCGGACTGCTCCGCCGGGGCCACGCGCCAGCCGCTCCAGGGGCAGGGCGCCGACGTGCCCGCCGGCGTGGAGGTGCTCCGCCGCCGCCGCGGCGACGTGAAGCTGGCGGTGGGGCAGGCGCTCCAGCTCACCCCACGCGCCGCGCACTGCCTCCTCCTCGCCCCGCAGCCGGGCGCTCGCTACGCCCTCGCCTTCGTGGACACGCGCCAGACGGCGCGCGCGCAGAGCGGGTTCGAGGGCTACCTCAACGGCCCGGCTCGATACACCGTCACCGTGCGCGGTGACGGCACCGCAGCCCGCGCCTCCTCGCTCGCGCCGAGCTCGTCGCGCTCCCGCGCCCCCGAGCGGATGCGCTCCAGCCTCTCCGGCGCCGGCGCGGAGCCAACCGACCGCGACGCCCGTGTCTTCGCCCGTTCCACCCCCTGGCGCGTGGGCGATCGCTTCCGGGCCATGGACCCGTCGGTGGACACCCTCCTCACCGCAAAGGTCATCGCCGTCTACGAGGGCGGCCTGGTGCTCGCCGCGGCCGAGGGCCAGGCGGCCCACGGCGGGGTGGACTCGTGGCTGGCGCGCGCCGACAGCGCCCTGCGCTTCTTCGCGGCCGAGGGGGCCGGCGTGTTCCGCCGCGTCATCACGCCGAACCCGCCCACCACCAGCGCCGGATCGGGGCAGCTCCTGGTGCTGGCCGCGCGCGACAACTCCGCCTACATGGGCTTCAGCGAGTCCGCCGAGGTCGCCGGGCGCGTCCACTCCGTCACCCACCTCAACCTCGCCACCCCGCTCCCGAGCTCGGCTAGCGCGCTCCGCCTGATCTCGCACGAGATCGCGCACGCATGGCAGGCGCAGTACGCCGCCGACACGCGCCCCGCCGGCGCGCACGAGTGGCAGACCGGCGCGACCTGGTCCATCGAGGGCACCGCCGACCTGCTCGGCTGGTGGCTGGTGGGGCGCTACCTGGGGATCGAGCCCAACTCCAACTGGGATTGGGCGCGCGCGGTGGAGCAGCCCGCTTCGGCGCCGTACGCCCTCCTCGCAGCCAGCACGCGCGACAACTTCTCGCAGGGCTACGCCAGCGCCGCGAGCTTCTGCCTGGACCTGGCCACGCGCATGGTGCGCGAGGGCGCAACGTGGGACGCGGCGCTCGCTTCGGTGGTGCGCGGCTCGCTGGACGGCTGGTACGGCTACTCGGCGTCGGGTGCACGGCGCGAGGGGCTGGCCGCGCGCGTCCGTCCCCTGCTGGGCGCCGGCTGGGAGCCGGGGAGCGCCCTCCTCACCTGGGCGCTCAGCCAGGCCGTGGACGACGCCAGCACGAGCGACGTCTTCCAGAACCGCGCGTTCCTCAGCGCCTCCTCCGGCCCCAACCCCACGCAGGGGTGGGGCGCCCCCGCCGTCCTCCGCACCGGCGGCGCCGCAACCCGCGTCAACTACGGCGCCGTCGCGGAGGTATGGGACAACGCCGCCTCCGTCTCACCCGTCTCCAGCAGCCCCAACTACGTCCTCATTGACGACGACGGCCAGGGCGGCGCCTACTCGCTGGCGGCCGCATGGAATGGGGCGCCGCTGCCGAGCGTGGCATGGGCGCTGGTTCGGTACAAGTAGGAGCGCCTGATCAGGGACGCTTCAGCAGCGCGGGATCGCGGGGCCAGCGCAGCGACGCCTTCGTCGGAATTACGTATTGACACCGGGAAGGGAACTTGTCATTTGATTTGTGTGCGCCTTCGGATTCACGCCCGGCGTCGGGCTCCGCGGAGGACATGGCGAGGTGGAGAGCGGGTTGCCCTCCAGATCGCCTGAGCCGAATACGGAGAAGGCGCATCCAACCGGGATGCGCCTCCTCCTCACCTGCCGCCACCGCGCTTGGGAGATCGTTATGCCCTCCGGCGCCCGGTGGCCGTTGCGCGGGAGCCGCGAGCCGCGCTATGGCGTCGTACGGCTTTTCCCCCGGGGAAGTCCTTTACGTTTGCGTCTTCCCGAAACGCCGCTCATTCCGCGTCCACTCCCATTTGGCGAGCAGCCAACCGCCGATCGGCCAGAGGACGAGTGAAGCGAGCGTGGCGAGCCAGAAGCGCCGGGTACTCAGAAAGGACACGTCGGGTGGCGACGCAGGGACGAACAAGACGGGCACCACGACCCAGGTGATCGCCCACACACTCAGGCCGGCCGGCAGAGCGAACCCGCGCAATCCGTATGCGACTGCGAACTTGTGGAAGCCCATCTTCCGAATGTTTCGGCCATTCCGCTCGGAACGCAGAGCGAGAAAGTGCAGGAGGTCATGAGGGAACCCCCGAGTCAGAGTTCAGCGATGATCGCGCAGCTCGACGCGACGGCAGCCCCGACGAACGCTCCCGGCGGTCCGGAAAGCATGAATCCGCCGATCGCCCCCACTACGTCGCT
>JAUJMI010000275.1:3273-5431 GCA_030446945.1 Longimicrobium sp.
ACGCTCCCGGCGGTCCGGAAAGCATGAATCCGCCGATCGCCCCCACTACGTCGCTCGCAAGGACGCGCCAGCCCAGCGATACGCGCTGGATACTTGCACCACCATCGCCCGATCCATCGCAGTCGCTTCGTTGTGCTGCTCGCCGATTCGCCGGCCCTTCTGTTTCGCGTCCTGAACTTCTCTGGCCGAGGCCGCCGTGTGTCGCACCTCCTGGCGTACCTGGGTACCGGCGATCGGCGTTTGGCTATCCTGTGAGCAGGATGCAACCACGAGCGAAGATGCCACTACGAGTGCGGAGAGAAACACTTTGAAGCGCATACTACCTTTGCGGGAGGAAAGATGAGGGTGCGGCCAGACGAGGATCTCGCGGAGGGCGCGGCGACACTGTAATGTCGTCAAGAGTCAGCCGCAAGATTGACGTTAAAGTTGCGGGAGCCCGGCGGTGCTACGATGATTCTCCGAGCCTTCTGGTGGACTCGTTGCGCGCGTCGTCAGCACGG
Source organism: Longimicrobium sp. (assembly GCA_030446945.1). Taxonomy (GTDB): domain Bacteria; phylum Gemmatimonadota; class Gemmatimonadetes; order Longimicrobiales; family Longimicrobiaceae; genus Longimicrobium. The sequence continues at coordinate 3,774 of JAUJMI010000275.1, forward strand.
CTCAACGCCCCGCAGGTGGGCTTCGTCCGCACCTCATCTCGGCCCGGCCGCGGCCCTCCTGGCGTAATCGGGCAGCCGGCAGCGCCGCCGCGAGGCCGGCGCGCATATCGTCACCGAGAACGGACCCCGGTCCGCGGTCTGATTGAGTGCGCCGGGGTGACTCAAAAACCCGTGGTCCCTATTCCCAACAGCAGCTCGCCTTCGCGTCTCGTACTAGCACTAGAGGCGCTGAGAAAACCGTTTCTCTGTGCCTCCTTGTCATCCCGCTGCTCTGCTTCAGGCCAGGCCCGGACGAGATCGCGGTCAGGACGAAGATTTAAGCGCTCTAAGTGCGATCACGGCTAGCTCGGGCCTGCTTCGCGTCGCGTGTGGGGCTGGCTTGTTCGCACCGGATTTCGGAGGTCGGGGTGTGGCGCGTCGGGCGCGCTGTCAATTCGGCGAGAGCAGCTTTCCTCCCAACATGCAAATCGCATTATGTGTTTCACATAGCGCGGGAAATGCTGGTCACCACGGCAAGAGGCACAGAGAAGAACTCTTCTCTGTACCTCTATGCCTCTGTGTGAGCCTGCTGTTCGACCGTTGGTTCAGGCCCGGACCAGCTTCCGGTAGCGAATCCGGTGCGGGATGTCGGCGTCGGCGCCGAGGCGGCGCTTCTTGTCGAGCTCGTACTCGCGGTAGTTGCCCTCGAACCAGACCACGTTGCTTTCGCCCTCGAAGGCCAGGATGTGCGTGGCGATGCGGTCCAGGAACCACCGGTCGTGCGAGATCACGACGGCGCAGCCGGCGAAGTCCAGCAGCGCCTCTTCCAGCGCGCGCAGGGTGTCTACGTCCAGGTCGTTGGTGGGCTCGTCCAGGAGGATCAGGTTGCCGCCGGACTTGAGCACCTTGGCCAGGTGCACCCGGTTGCGCTCGCCGCCGGAAAGAGTGCCCACCTTTTTCTGCTGGTCGGAGCCCTTGAAGTTGAACCACGAGCAGTACGCGCGCGCGTTCACCTTCAGCTTGCCCAGCTCCAGCGTCTCCTGCCCGCCGGAGATCTCGTCGTACACGGACTTGTCGGCGTTCAGCGTGTCGCGGCTCTGGTCCACGTAGGCCAGCTGCACGGTGGAGCCCACCTTGAGCGCGCCCGCGTCCGGCTTCTCGCCGCCGGTGATCATGCGAAAGAGCGTCGTCTTGCCGGCGCCGTTCGGGCCGATGACGCCCACGATGCCGCCGCGCGGGAGGCGGAACTCCAGGTTGTCGATCAGCAGCTTGTCGCCGAACGCTTTGGTGAGGTGGTCGGCCACCACCACTTCCTCGCCCAGGCGCGGGCCGGCGGGGATGATGATCTCGGCGGTGGAGGTGCGCTCGCGCTGGTCGGCGTTCAGAAGCTCCTCGTACGCGGTGATGCGGGCCTTGCTCTTGGCCTGGCGCGCGCGCGGCGCCATCCGCACCCACTCCAGCTCGTGCTGAAGGGTGCGCTGGCGGGCGGAGGCGTGCTTCTCCTCCTTTACCAGCCGCTCCTGCTTCTGCTCCAGCCAGGAAGTGTAGTTGCCCTTCCACGGGATCCCCTCGCCGCGGTCCAGCTCCAGGATCCACTCGGCCACGTTGTCGAGGAAGTAGCGGTCGTGGGTGATGGCCACGATCGTCCCCTTGAACTCCGCCAGGTGGTGCTCCAGCCA
>JAUJMI010000276.1 GCA_030446945.1 Longimicrobium sp.
CCACAAATGTACGCGCCGCCCCGCGGCCGGTCCATGGGTCAAGTTCACCACGGCGCCCATGCGTTCCACCCGTGCGCCACATTGCCGCCGCCCCCGTTCGCCCCCACATTCGGCTGGTGGCGGTGGTTAGCCGCGGTGCTACGTTCCGCGAACTGCAAGGGCTCACGCGGAGACGCGGAGGCGCGGAGAACAGCGGATAGAAGCATCACACAGAGAGCACAGAGGGAACTGGAGGCCACAGAGAACTCCTTTTGCTGTTCTTCCTCTATGCCTCTGTTTCTCTGTGCGAGCCATGTAGTTGCTGTTCCTCCGCGTCTCCGCGTGAGGCCCGCCGTTGCCCAACCTTCCGATTGAACCCCCGAGACGGTGAGATCTCCGATGCTTGACGTTGCCGTAGTCGGGGCGGGGCACAACGCGCTGATCGCGGCGGCGTACCTGGCCCGTGCCGGGCACCGCGTGGAGGTGTTCGAGCGCGCCGCCCGCCCCGGCGGCGCCGTGCAGACGCGCGACGACATCTTCCCGGGGTGCCGCATCGACGTGGGCTCGTCCGCCCACATCCTGATCCACCTCACGCCCATCCTGGCGGAGCTGGAGCTGGAGCGCTACGGCCTGCGTTACGTGGACTGCGATCCGTGGGCCTTCTACCCGCTGGAGGACGGCCGCTCGATCTACTTCCACCGCGACATCGCACGCACCTGCGAGTCGATCGCCGCCATCTCGCCGCGGGACGCCGAGGCGTACCCGCGCTTCCTGGACGAGTGGCGCCCCATCAGCCTCGCCGTGCTGCGCGCCTTCCAGGACGTCCCCACGCCCCTGAAGCTGGGGTGGACGATGGCGACCGGGGGCGGCTTCGCAAAGAAAAAGGGCGCGGACGGCGCCGCGATGCTCCAGACGATCCTGGGCTCGTACCGGCAGCTGATCGAGCGCACCTTTCGCCACCCCGCCGTGCGCGCAGCCATCGAGTGGATCGCGGCGCAGAGCGGCCCGCCTCCGCTGGAGCTGGGCACGGCGCCCCTGGCCGGCTGGCAGCCGCTCTACCACGAAAGCGGGGTCAAGCGCGCGGTCGGCGGGTCGGGCGCGCTCACCACCGCGCTGGTGGCGCTGATCGAGGACCACGGGGGATGCGTGCACACCTCGACGCCGGTGCGGCGCATCGTGGTGGAGGGCGGGCGCGCGGTGGGCGTAGAGGTCGCCGACGGCGCCGAGCCCGTCCTGCCGCTGGACGCGCCCGTCCTCACCGCCGGCCCCACGCGCACCGTGCGGGCGCGGACGGTGCTCGCCGGGTGCCACGCCGCCACGACCTTTCTCCGGCTCCTGGCGGACGCGCCCGAATCCGCGGCCATGCGTGAGCGGGTGGCGGGCGCGCGCATCGGCAACGGTTTCGGGATGATCCTGCGCTGCGTCACCAACCAGCTTCCCGCCTACGCCGGATGGGACGGCGACCCCGCGCGCGGCGGCGACGGCTCGCCGGGACCCATGCACCAGGGGCTCCAGCTCCTCTGCCCCCCCGCCCCCTTTCTCGACGCCGCCTACGCCGACTACCTGCGCGGCGAGTCCGCCCGCGACCCCGCCGTCATCGCCATGACCTGGACGGCGGTCGATCCGTCGCTCGCACCCACGGGGAAGCACCTCCTCTTCGCCTGGGCGCAGTGGCACCCCTACGCCCTGGCCGGGGGCCGCAGCTGGGACGAGGAGCGCGGGCGCGCCGCGGACGACATCCTCCGCGCCGTGGGCCGCTTCGCCCCCAACGTCCCGGAGTGCGTGGAGCAGGTGCACATCCAGACCCCTCTGGACCTGGAGCGCGAGCTGGGGCTGTACAGCGGCAACGTGATGCACCTGGAGATGTCGCTCGACCAGATGTTCATGTTCCGCCCAGCGGCGGGGCTGTCCGGCTACCGCACCGCCATCCCGGGCCTCTTCCTCACCGGCGCCAGCACGCACCCCGGCGGCGGCGTCTTCGGCGCATCCGGCCGCAGCGCCGCCCGCGTCGTGGCCAAAGCGCTGAAGTAGCCGCGGTCGACGGCGAGGCGTGGGGCACGGGCGCGATGAATCGCGCCCCGACGGGGTCCGTGCGACCGTACAGAGGTAGCGTGCGAAGGGCGGGGATCGAGGTGGGGAAAGGGCGGGCAGACACGCAGGTACACGCAGGTCTGCCCCTACGAGACATCCTGTGCGCCACGCGATCGCCGATGCATCGGACCCCAGCGAGATCTGTTCGGTTCCAGGAGGCAGGCGAGTGTAACGAGCCGGGGGTGAGGGCCGCCCCCGCGCCGTTCTCCAAACGAGATTCCCATGCGACGACTACAGAACAAAGTGGCGCTGGTGACGGGCGCGGCGCGCGGGATCGGCGCGGCGGTGGCGGAGCGCTTCGCGGGCGAGGGGGCGCGCGTCGTCGTCACCGACGTGCGCGACGGAGAGGGCGCGGCGACGGCGGCGCGCATAGGCGGCGAGGCCGCGTACCACCGGCTGGACGTGCGCCGCGAGGAGGACTGGGACGCGGCGATGGCGTGGGTTGCGGAGCGCTTCGGCCGGCTGGACGTGCTGGTGAACAACGCCGGGATCACCGGCTTCGAAGATGGGTTCGTCCCGCACGACCCGGAGAACGCCTCGCTCCAAGCCTGGCGCGCGGTGCATGCAACCAATCTGGACGGCGTCTTCCTCGGTTGCCGCGCCGCGATCCGCCAGATGAGGAACGGCGGCGGCTCCATCGTCAACGTGGCGTCGCGTTCGGGGCTGGTGGGGATCCCGGCGGCGGCGGCGTACGCCAGCAGCAAGGCGGCTGTGCGCAACCACACCCGCACCGTCGCGCTGTACTGCGCGGAGCAGGGGCTCGGAATCCGCTGCAACGCCATCTTCCCCGCCGCCATCCTCACCGCCATGTGGGAGCCGATGCTCGGCGACGGCGCCGACCGCGCCGAGCGCATGGCCGCCCTGGTCCGCGACACCCCCCTCCGCCGCTTCGGCACCCCGGAAGAGGTCGCGCACGCCGCCGTCTACCTCGCCTCCGACGAGTCGGCCTACACCACGGGAGCCGAGCTGGTGCTGGACGGTGGGCTCCTCGCCGGCTCCGCGGCGCGCCCCGAGCGCTGAAGCGAAGCGCGACATTTCTGGCTCCGTCAAGATAATTGCAGAGCAGTTGCAGCTGCCGTAATGTGTCTAAGACTGCGCCGCGAAGTCTCCAAGTGGACTTCGCGGCGCACACCCATGTAGATGGTGTAACGCGGAAACGCAGTGGGTACCGCGTGTTGTCGAATCCGGAGAACCGCGCCGGACTGTTGCCCCAGGGGGTTGACGCGTGTAATCCGTGTCGTTAAATAACTGCACCAGCGCCGGGTGTGCACACCGGTTCCGGCAACCCCGCCGACGGCATCGTTTGTCTCTGCCGCCGCGTGCCATCCTCTTGCGCACAAATTGGTAGCTAAGATGATCCAGCCCGCCGTCCCATTCATCCCCCGCAGTGTCCGCATTGCCGGAGCTGGCGCGTACGTACCCTCGCGCGTCGTGGAGACCGCGCGCATGGTCAAGGCGTTCCCCGGCTGGTCGTCCGAGTGGATCGAGGAGAAGACCGGGATGCGGGAGAGGCGCTTCCTGTGGGACGTGGATGTGGAGTCGGGCGTCGCCGTCGCGCCGCCGATGGTGGAGGGCGAGTGCCGCACCAACACCGACATGTGCGAGGTGGCGCTGCGGCGTGCCCTCGACGTGGCCGAGGTCGACGCGAAGGAGCTGCGCGGTGCTCCTGGTGACCTGCACGCCGGACCGCCTCAATTTCAGCTACGACGCCATGGAGCTTCACCGCCGCCTCGGCTGCCGTGTGGACACCTACGCGCTGACCGTGGACGACGGATGCGGCGGTACGCCGTACATCATGGACATGGCGTACCGCATGATCCGCAGCGGCGCCGTGAACACGGTGGCGGTGATCGGCTCGGCGTGCACTTCGGCGCTGATCGACCGCAACGTTTGGTGCGGTGAGGTGAGCCACACCCCCGGCCGCAAGCCGCTGAACGCCGCCTTTGGGATGTACGTCTTCGGCGACCCGGCCGGCGCTGTGATCCTGCGGGCCGACCCGGACCCGAAGCTGGGGATCGTGGCCTCCCTCTCGGGGAACGACTACCAGGAGCTGGTGGTGCGGCGCGGCGGCGGGGTGCACGAGCGGCTGTACGGAAAGAGCTCGGCCGCGGAGGATGCATTCGTGATCGATGGCCAGCTTGTGGCACGTTCGTACCGCGTCTTCATGAAGCGGTGCCTGAACGACGTTCTCGCCAGCCACCGGGAGCTGACGGACGAGGTGAAGCGCTACTACTTCCACCAGCCCAACAAGCGCCTCCTCGACCACTTCGTCGCCGACGTGGGCCTCCCCGCCGACCGCGTGGCCTGCAATGTCGACCGCTACGGCAACACCTCGGCCGCGGGCATGCTCGTCCTCCTGGCCGAAGACCTTGAAGCCGGTGTCGTGACCCTCGGCAGCGGCGACCTGGTGATGATCGCCGCCGTCGGCGCGAACGTGCACTACGGCGCGCAGCTGGTTCGGTTGTAGGAAGTGCGTTGAGTGCGTGAGTGCGTGAGGGTGTGGCGCGTGATTGCGGCGACGCCCGCCTCCAGGAGCGAATGGATTCGCCGTTGGAGACCCGCGAAAGTCCGCCTTCGCGGACTCACGCACGGGACGGAGCGTATCGCCAACCTTTTGTCATCCTTGTATGTGCTGAGCGAAGCGCTTCTCCGCCCTTGCCGCGGCGGCAATGTGTGGCGCGGGGCGAAGTATCTGCCGCGCGTTGCGAGGGGCCGGGCGTGACGTGCCGTTCCCGGCCGGCTCCGGCTAGATCCTTGGGCGCCGCAGGAGTCCGGCGTGCGGCGCCACGCATCCACGGGGCGGCTCTCTCAGGATGACATAAACGTTCAGACGCACTCACGCACACTGTTCCTATTCCCTATTCCCTAACCCCTAATCCCTGCTGTCAGGAGACCGCCCCACAATGAACCCCATCTCTCGTTCGCTCGGCGCCGCGGCACTGCTGCTCACCCTCGCGGCATGTGACGACTCGCGCACCTCGCCGGTCCAGCAGGACGTTCCTGCCGGGCCCGCCCTGAGCGCCGCGCCCTCCGCCGCCGAGGCGGGCGGACTGAACCGTGACGGCGTGGAGGTACTGCGTTCCGCTCCGAAGAAAACCCGTCGATGACGCCGGACCCGGCCGTCTGCGCGGCGGTGGGGTTCACCCCCAACGTGCGCTTCGGGGCGGTGCTCTACTCCGAGGCGTCCAACGGCGCGGAAGGGCGGATCGTCAACCGCAGCGCCCGCCGCATCGGCACCGCGACGGCGTGCGCGCGCATCACCGATCCCCGTTTCCCGCCCGACCTGCGGCAGGAGTTCTACGTGCGCTTCGACCTCCCCGAGGGGCCGGTCACCGCGCGCGGCGGGTGCACGCTGGTCA
>JAUJMI010000277.1 GCA_030446945.1 Longimicrobium sp.
CCAGGGGAAGCGGGTGAGCACGGAGGTGTTCTGGAAGGGGATCACCTCCAGCTCGCTCCGCCGGTCCCACTTGCGCAGGAGGGCGGACAGCCGCGTGCACACCTTGCACTGGCCGTCGTAAACGACCGTGTAGGGGCGCCCCATCCCCGCGGAGGCCGCTTCCTGGCCGCCGAAGACGAAGTGGACCACGGGAAAGCTCATGCGCCCGCCCCTGCCGGCTGCGCTGCTCCGGTGACCACGGTCGCGACCTCGGGCGGCGCGTGGAGGGTGCGGTGGATGGGGCAGAGGCCGGCCGCGCGCCGGGCCGCCTCCCGCCGCTCGGCGGGGAGCGAGGGCCAGTCCAGCGCGACCTCCATCTTCCCGATGCGGTGCGGCTTCTCCACGTACTCGAAGCCCACCTCCACCGCCAGGTCCGCGGCGGGGATGTCGGCGTTGGTGGCCCACGACTGGAGGACGGAGTAGGTGCACACCGCCAGGCTGCTCGCCAGCATGTGCCCCGGCGAGTAGGTCATCTCCGCCGAGTCCGCCTCCACGCTCAGCGGCCCCGCGCCTCCCTGCACGCGTAGCCGGTCCTCCGAAAGCAGCATGATCTTCAACGGGCCCCCTCCGTGTGCATGCCCCGGCTCAGGTCGAGCACAGCAGCGACTCCCCGCCGTCCACCCACATCTCCGTTCCCGTGAGGTGGCTGGCGGCGTCGGACGCCAGGAACAGCACCACACGTGCCACTTGCTCGGCGCTGCCGGGGCCGCGCGTCAGCGGGTACTTGGACTCCTCGCTGGGGTACTCCGGCTCGACCTTGACCCTGTCGACGTGGCGCTGCTCGGTGTTGTCGTCGATGGAGGTCTCGATGGCGCCAGGGCAGATCACGTTTATGCGCACCCCGTGCGGCCCCAGCTCCAGCGCCAGCATCTTGGTGAACGCCACCTGCCCGGCCTTGGACGATGCGTAGGCCGACGCTCCCGTGTTCTTGAAGATGCGCGTGCCGTTGATCGACGAGTTCACGATCACGGACCCGCCCTGCTTCTTGAGGTGCGGCACGGCGTACTTCACCGTGAAGAACGTCCCCGTGAGGTTGATGGCGATCGTCTGCTCCCACTCCTCCGGCTCCAGCTCCTCGATGGGCGCCCACACGCCGTTCACCCCCGCGTTGGCGAAGACCACGTCCAGCCGCCCCCACTTGCCCACGACCTCCTCCACCGCGCGCCGCATGTCGTCCGCCTTGCTGATGTCGGCCACGACCGCCAGGGCCTGGCCGCCGCCCTTTTCGATCTCCTCGACCACGGGGTCCAGGTTCTCGCGGTGGCGGCCCAGTACGGCCACCTTTGCCCCTTCCTTCGCCATGAGGATCGCGGACGCCCGCCCGATCCCTTCGCCGCCGCCCGTCACCAGCGCCACCTTGCCTTCGAGCTGCATCGTTGTCCTCCCGTTCACGCGTTCGTTGGTTGGGGAGCGGGGCGTGGAGAGATTTTCGTGCCGCATGAGTCGCAACAGCGGGGCCCGGTTTTGTTTAGCGGAACCACGGCGTTTCGGGACCTGTGAGCGCGCCACCATGCGGCTGCCATGTGGCGACGGACTCGATGCGCTCGGCCAGCTCGAAGTCCATCTCGGTGATCCCGCCGGCGTCGTGGGTGGTGAGCATCACGCGCAGGCGCGGAAAGGTGAGGAGGAGATCGGGATGGTGCCACGCCGCCTCCGCCACGAAGCCGATGGCGTTGGCCAGGAGCAGGGTGCGCTGAAAGCTCCCCGTCTCGAACGTGCGGACGATCTGCCCGTCCTCCACGCTCCAATGCGGGAGGCGGGCGCGGAGGTGCTCGGCGACTTCGGCGTCGGTGTAGGCGCGGATGCTCATTGACGGGCCTCGCGTTGCAGGGGGGTGCTCCGGCGCCTAGCTTGCCGGGCGGTCGATCGGGTGAACCTCAGTGGAGCGTGGCATGCGGTGGAACCTGCTGGTGCGGAAGACCCACTCGTGGGGCGCGATCCTGGCGGCGCTCCCGGTGATCGTCATCATCAGCACCGGCCTCCTCCTGCAGCTCAAGAAGCAGATCGCCTGGGTGCAGCCCACCGAGTTCGAGGGGACGGGCACGGCGCCCGCCATCTCGCTCGACCAGGTCGTCCGCGCGGCCTCCACGGTCCCGAGCGCCGAGGTGCGCGGCTGGGATGACGTGCGCCGCGTCGACGTGCGGCCGGCGAAGGGCGTAGCCAAGGTGTGGACGCAGAACGGATGGGAGGTGCAGGTGGACCTCGGCAGCGCGCGGGTGCTGCATTCCGCGTACCGCCGGTCGGACCTGATCGAGTCGATCCACGATGGCACCTGGTTCCACGAGCACGCCAAGCTCTGGCTCTTCTTCCCCGCCGGCCTCACCCTGCTCGTGCTGTGGCTCACCGGGATGTACCTCTTCGCGCTCCCCGTCTGGATGCGCAAGCGCCGCCCGCCGCGCCCGCCCGTCCGCCGCGCCGCCTGAGAGCGGGGTGCGCGTCCGCGAGGTTGTTCTTGGATCTGACCCTCCTCGCAGCGAGATTGTGCGTCGAGAGTCGTGCCCCAACCCGCCGGCCGTGGTTTCCGAGTGCCGGCTCACGATCACCGAAGGAACCTCTCGATGCGAGCCTTCCTCCTCTTCTCCCTGCCCGTGCTCTTTGCGGCACAGCCTGCCGCCGCACAGCTGATGGTGGGCGCGGGCTACGGCGACACGTTCAGCGGAAAGGCGTCAGGCGCCGCATGGCACGCACAGGTGAACGCTCCCTTTCCGGCGAACAGGCTTTCGCGCCACGCCGAGATGTACGCCGTCGCGCAGCAGGGGAGCGCCGGCGGCTCGCCGATGGCGTGCGAGCGGGTGCGGCAAGTGTACTGCTTCGGACGCAGCGACCGGAGCACCATCGTGGGTGCGGGGGTTTCGTTCAAGATGGACAGGTCGTACTTCGCAGGGCGCTTGCGGGCCTACTCTAGGGGCGGAGCGGGCGTGTACCACCAGTGGGTGACATCCACGGAGCGGCAGGGGGCGGTTCCGTTCTGCGCCGACGCGAGCCGCGAAATCGTCCCCTGCCAGAACGTTCCGCCCGCCGGAGACTTCACCGTCAGGGGCGCCCACACGGGTCCCGGGATCACCGCCTCGGTCGGGGTACGCTTCCGCGCGCTCCGGATGGACGGGTTCGCGGAAGTGGGCACGCACCTCGCCAGGGTCAACGACGGCTTCGCGGGCGGGGTGCCGTTCACCCTCGGGATCGCGCTGTAGGGCCGCGGAGCATTCGCAAGCCTATCGCAGGGCGAAGCGCTGGAGCGCCTCGTAGCGCGGCGGGCCGCTCCCCAGGTGGCTGCGGAAGAGGACGACCTCGCCCACCTCCATCCGCCCGCCGAACGGGGGCGCCGCGGCGACGGCGGCTTCGATGTCGCGCGGCGGGTTCAGGCGGCTGATGGTGAGGTGGGGCGAGAACGGCTTCTTTTCGGCGGCGAAGCCGGCGTGGCGCGCCGCATCCTCCGCCAGCGCCGCCACCCGCTTCAGCTCCGCGGCGCCCTCGTCGACCCCCACCCAGAGCACTCCCGCGCGGCGCGCACGGGGGAAGGCGCCCAGCCCGCCCAGCACCATCGAGAAGCGAGGGCCCAGCGGCGCGCCCTCCAGGGCCTCCACCAGGCGGCGGTGCTGCTCCGCGTCCGTCTCGCCCAGGAAGCGCAGGGTCAGGTGCCAGTTGGCCGGCACCACGGCGCGCCCCGGAACGCCGCCGGGGAGGGCGCGGCCCAGGTGCTCGCCGAGCGCGTCGCGCAGCTGTTCGCTGAGTGGGACGCCGAGGAAGAGGCGGCCGACGCGGGGCTCGGTCATGGGCAGCGGGGCGCGGGGAACGTACGCGCGGGACGGCGGTACGACACAGCACGCGCCGTTCCCGCCGCCCAGGCGGAGGGTCTGCAACTTTGGCAGCCGCAAGGCGGTACGCCTGTTGCACATGAGCGCGGACATGGAAGGGGAGTAGCCGCGCGGGCGAGACAGCCCGTGTGGCCGGATCGTCAAGACTGCGCCTCACGCGGCGCACGGTCCGGCCAGGTTCCAGTGAGAGCCAGGCGAGACCTTCGCGACGGGTGCCGGTGTGCGTGCGCGCGCCGGCCGCGCGAGGGCCTCGCCTTCGCGCGCCGGGATCACACACAAGGGAGCAGGGAGATGAACAACGTAAAGGTATTCGGCCTGATGGCCGGGCTCACCGCGATGTTCGTGATGGCCGGCGGCGCCTTCGGCGGTCAGGGCGGGATGATCATCGCGCTGGGGCTGGCGGCGGCGATGAACTTCTTCGCCTACTTCGGCTCGGCCAAGATGGTGCTGCGCATGTACAACGCGCAAATCGTGACGGCGGAGCAGGCGCCCGAGCTGTACGCCATGGTGGACCGGCTGCGGCAGCGCGCCGGCCTCCCCATGCCCACCGTCGCGATCGCGCCGCACATGCAGCCCAACGCCTTCGCCACCGGGCGAAACCCGGAGAACGCGGTGGTGTGCGTGACCGAGGGGATCTTGCAGCTCGTCTCACGCGACGAGCTGGAGGGGGTGATCGCGCACGAGCTGGCGCACATCAAGAACCGCGACATGCTCCTGCAGACCTTCACCGCCACCATCGCCGGCGCTATCTCGTCGCTGGGGCAGATGGCGATGTGGGGCGCGATCTTCGGCGGCAACGACGAGGAGGAAGGGGGCGGCCCCATCGGCGCCATCCTGATGATCTTTCTGGCCCCGCTGGCAGCCTCGGTGATCCAGATGGCGATCTCGCGCCAGCGCGAGTTCAAGGCGGATGCTGTGGGCGCGCAGATCAGCGGGCGTCCGCTGGCGCTGGCGGGTGCGCTGCGCAAGCTGGAGGCGGGTGCGGAGCGCATCCCGATGCACGTGTCGCCCGCCGCGGCGCCGCTGGCGCAGGTGAATCCGCTCTCGTCCCTCCACGGCGGCGGGTTCTCGCGGCTGTTCTCCACGCACCCCCCCACGGAGGAGCGCGTGGCGAAGCTGGAGGCGATGGCGGGGGGAGTGCGTTAGTGCGTGAGCGCGTTCGATTAGGAGCGGGGGCGGCGCCGGTGGAGGGCCGCCCCGATGCGTTTGAACCACGCCAAGCCGGCTGAAGCGGGCCGCGGGATCCCCACGAACAGGCGACCGAACATTAGATGGTCCGGTGCGGGGTGGAGAGCCCGTCTCCTTAGGTCCCCGCCAGACTTTCGCGCGATCAGAACGTGTGGCGAAGCGGCTCCCTCAGGAAGTCGCGGACGCGAGGGACGCACGCCGTCGTGAGTCGGCGCAGGCGCATTGCGTGTGTTTCCAGCGGCTGGCTCCTGGAACGGCGATCCAGGAGGGCGGCAGCGGCGGACGGATCACCCCCCGGAAAACAAAACACTTGACTCGCGCCCTCACCTGCTGAATATTCAGCACGTGCTGTTTTTCCTGCACTTCCCGAACAGGCCGCATG
>JAUJMI010000278.1 GCA_030446945.1 Longimicrobium sp.
TCCCCACCTCCGCATCGGTGACGGAGTTCGCGATCTGGGACGGCGACCGGCGGCTGGCGGGCGAGGTGCGGCCGCGCGAGGAGGCGAGGCGCATCTACGACTCCATCGTCCGCCGCCGCCGCGATCCGGGGCTGCTGGAGTATGCGGGGGAGAACCTCTTCCAGGCCAGCATCTTCCCCATCAACCCCCGCTCCACCAATAAGCTGGAGCTGACCTACACGCAGGTGCACAAGGCGGAGAACGGGAGCGTCGGCTACCGGTACCCGCTGGGCATCGGGCGCAACGCCGCTCCGGTGGAGCGCCTTTCCGGGCGGGTGGAGGTGCGCGCGCCGTCGTCGCTGCGCACCGTGTACTCGCCTAGCCACCCGGTGGACGTGCGGCGCGAGTCCGGCGGTCGGCGCGCGGTGGCCACGTGGGAATCGGGGCGCGGGGCGGAGCGGCGCGACTTCCAGCTCTTCTACGGTCTGGCCGACCGCGATGTGGGGCTCTCGCTCTTCACCTACCGCGAGCCGGGGAAGGACGGACGGGGCTGATCGCCGCGGACCGCGCGGGGCGGGAGCGCGGGGTGGCGTTCGTGGAGGGGCTGCGCGCGGTGGGCGGCACCAACATCGACGACGCGATGACCGAGGCGCTCGCCCAGTTCCCGCGCGAGCGCGGCGGGAGGACGCGGCTGCTCGTCTTCCTCACTGACGGCATCCCCACGGTGGGCGAGACGGACGCGGACCGGATCGTGGAGAACGCCCGCCGCACGCGCGTGGACGGGGTGCGCGTCTTCACCTTCGGCGTGGGGTACGACGTCAACACGCGCCTGCTGGACCGGGTGGCGGCGGAGAACGGCGGGACCGCGGAGTACGTGGAGCCGCGCGAGGACCTGGAGGCGAAGGTGTCGTCGTTCTTCGACAAGGTGAACCACCCCGTCCTCTGCAACGTGGCGCTGGACATGGGCGGCGTGCGCACCGACCTGGTGTATCCGCGCGCCCTGCCGGACCTCTTCCGGGGGACGCAGCACGCGCTGGTGGGCCGCTACCGCAACGAGCGCGAGCTGCGGGATGTGACGCTGCGGCTGAGCGGAACCGCATCGCCCACGCACACCTGTGCGTACCCGGGGCTCCGCTTCCCCCTGCGCTCGGAGGAGCACGACTTCCTCCCGCGGCTGTGGGCGACGCGGCGCGTGGGGTGGCTGATGGAGCAGATCCGCACGAAGGGCGAGAGCCGCGAGCTGCGCGACGAGGTGGTGGAGCTGGAGACGCGGCAGGGCATCGTGACGCCGTACACATCGTTCGTGGCGCTGGAGCCCGGCGCGGGCGAGCGTCCGCCCGTGGTGCGCGGCTTCCAGGACCTGGCGCCGCCGGGCTTCTTCCTCCCCGCAAGGGTACGAGTTCGCGCTCACGCTGCGGGTGGCGAACGCCGCGCGCTTCCTGACCGGCCCCGACGCGCTGGCGGTGGACGACGCCTTCGGGCGCGATCGGAGCGCCGCCGGCCGTGCCGCGTCGGCCGCCAAGTCCGCCGAGACGGGCGTACGTAACGCGGTAAAGGACCCGTCTCCGATTGCATGCCGGACTACGACGCGCCACCCGGACCGGGCGGCGCGTCGCGCATTGGCAGCGAAGACGATTCGGTCATAATACCGACACGGCGCTTCGGGCGCCGCTCCGGCCGGTATGCGCCATGCACGGCTCTTCGTGGGGCGCGGACCTCTCTTCCAGGAGCGGTAAGCTTGCGACATGACGGCGGTCCCGGGGCTCCGGAAGAGCTTCAGCGGGAGCTGGACGCCATCGAGCGGCGGCTCGCGGGCAGCTCGCCGCGCAATCAGTCGGTGCTGCTGAAGCAGGCGGGCGACCTGTGCGCCAGCATGGGCGAGCGGCGGCGGGCGCTCGGCTGGTACGGGCGCGCCGTGAACCTGCACCTGGAGCTGGGCGAGGCGCCCCGGGCGGCGGCGCTCTGCCACACCATCCTCACCCTCCAGCCGGAGGCGGTGCGCGCCCGCTGCACGCTGGCGTGGCTCGCCATGGCCGGCGGGCGGACGATGGAGGCGCGGCAGCTCGTGGGCGAGTACGCCGCCGCCGCCCGCGCCGCTGGGCAGAACGCGATGGCCGCCCAGCAGCTCACCTGGATGTTCGAAGCCGCGGACGACGGCTTCCTGCGCCACGACATCATCCGCGCGGTGCGCGCGCTGGGTGACGACGCGCGCTCCGCCTCGCTCGCCTCCGAGTCCCGCCCCACCGGCCCCCTGGACCACGACGAGCTCTGGGCCCGCGTCCTCCGCGGCACCCTCGCCCCCCCGCCGCCGGCGAGCGCCGGGGGATGAACCGGCGAGCGCCGGTGGTCCTGGTGCCGCGCCGCGCCCGGGGCTGAAGCCCCCGGCTGGAACCACGGGAAGGCGGCTGAAGCCGGCTCGCGCTCCGCAACATCCGACCTTCCCCCGTGCCCGGCTTGCGCGCGGAGCGAAGGATCTAATGCGCGTTCCGAGAGGATAGGTGTGACAGCGATCCCCGGCTCGGGCGAGCTCACTCGCCACGCTGCCGGGCCGATCCGCGGCGCTAGACCTGGAGCGTGGGAGTCAGGAAGAAGAGCGCGGTGACGGTCGCGATCAGGAGCGCGTACATGCCCAGCACACCCCATCCTCCTCCGCGGCCGGCGTCTGGAAGAGCTGCCACACCGCACCCGTGAGGGGGAGGAACAGCATTCCCTCGCGCGAAAAGAGCCAGCCCCCGAAAAACGGCGGCGGCGTATGCGCGCTGGCTGCTCGTCAGCGTCTTGAAGGCGTGGCCGCCGTCGAGCTGCCAGACCGGGGTGAGGTTGAAGAGGTTGATCAGCGCTCCCCAGCGGGCGATTGCCGCCAGGGCGGGGAGCGCGGTCGCCACGAAGACGGCGTAGGCGGCCGCCAACCCCACGCGCGCCTGCTCCGCCGGGGTGGTGCGGGAGAACTGCGCGCGGATGAACGCGCGGAGCCCGGCACGAACATCGGCGCGCTCGCCGGCACGCCGTAGCCGCAGGTCTGCGAGGTGCCCCATCTCGTGGACTTAGATGGAGAGCACCATCCCCGCCGCGAAGGGCCAGCCGTACACCCCCCGGTACACTCCGACCGACAGGAGCATGCCGGAGAAGGTGCTCAGCTTGGTGAAGCCCAGCAGGAGGAGCTTCGCCTTGGTGTGCAAGAACACGAGCACGAACTTCAGCTTCCTCGTCAGGAGCGCCAACGCACCCGCGCCGGCCAGCGCGCGGCCCGAGCCCCAGCCGGACTTCGCTCCGTGGCTGGCTTCGCGGGAAGCGCCGCCAGCCGCGCCTGGATGGCCTGATGCTGCCGAGAGTCGGCGGCGAGTAGTGGCGAGCGCCGGGCGCCACATGGTCCCCGCCAGCGTCGTGTCCCCGGCGGCTTCGGCGCGCTCGCATCGCCGGCGAGCTGCTGAAGCCGCGCGGCGTGCACGAGGCGTCCGCAGCCCGGGCAGAGCCCCGCCTCCATCCCGCTCCCGCAGCCGTCCCAGGAGAGGGCGGGGGCGCCGAGTGTCAGCGCGGCAAAGGGCCGGAGCCACCGTGTGGGGGCCGGAGATGGCCAGCACGCGCCGCCTGTTCATCGTCCACACCGGGGAGAGCCCGAAGCCGAAGATCAGCAGCGTGGGAGGGTTCTCGGTCACCATCAAAAAGGGCAAGGCGAGCGCCGCGATCACACTCGCGATCGCCACGACCGCCGCCGGCTGCCCAGGCTCGCTGGACAGCTGCTCCATGACGAGCGGGACGTACGTGCAGGTGATGGAGAGGTACGTCAGCCCGATGGCGAGCGCCTTGCCGCCGCGCCCCTCGCTTCACGGCGCCGCCCACCATGTAGCCCACGAGGATGGAGATCAGCGAGAGCTCCCACCCCCTGACCTCCACGATCGGGAAGTAGACGATCCACCGCGGCGCCGGTCCCGAAGAGGAGCGCCTTCTCGAAGCCGCCGCTCGTCGACTGCGCCTCGACGCCGGAGCCAGCGCACCGCTACGATTGCGCAAACGGACCTTTCCGGGTTGATTGGGTTGAAACCGATCGGCATCATCCCCGCCCCGCCCGGCCATGCACACAGAGGAAAGCACCGCCTTCACCGACGCGCCCCTCCAGGAGGCGGCGCCGGAGCCCGAGCCGCCGCGCCAGCCGCTGCGGCGGGTGCCGCGCGCCGTGTCGCCGCGCGACGTGCCGAACGGGGCGGAGCTGGACCACCCGTCGCTCTACTTCAATCGCGAGCTGGGGCTGCTGGACTTCAACTGGCGCGTGCTCCACCAGGCCACCGACCCGCGCGTCCCGCTCCTGGAACGCGTGCGCTTCCTGGCGATCACCTCCAGCAACCTCGACGAGTTCTTCCAGAAGCGCGTGGGCGGGCTGCGGCGGCAGATCGCGGCCGGGGTGCAGACGCTGTCGCTGGACGGGCGCACCCCCGGCGAGCAGCTGCAGCTGATCGCCGACGCGGGGCTGGTGATGTACGCAGCCATGAGCGCCATCTGGGAGCGCGAGCTGGTCCCCCTCCTGCGCGGCGAGGCCGGCGTGGTGGTGTCGCGCTACACCGAGCTGGACGAGCGGCAGCGCGCGGGGCTGGACCTCTTCTTCCGCGAGCAGTTCTACCCCGTGCTCACCCCGCTCGCCGTGGACCCGGGGCACCCCTTCCCCTTCATCTCCAACCTGAGCCTGTCGCTGGCGGTACTGCTGCGCCACCGCGCGCGCAGCACCATGCACTTCGCGCGCATCAAGGTGCCCACCAGCACCGGGCGCTGGCTCGCCGTTCCGCACTCCGAGCACCGCTTCCACTTCGTCCCGGTGGAGGACGTGATCCAGGCCAACGCTGCCACGCTCTTCCGGGGGATGGAGGTGGTGTCGGTGGATGCCTTCCGCGTCACCCGCAACGCCGACGTGGCGCGCGACGACGACGAGGCGGAGGACCTTCTCTCGATGATCTCGGAGGAGCTGCGCGAGCGGCGCTTCGCCCCGGCGGTGCGGCTGGAGGTGGACCGCCACATGCCGCAGGAGGTGCGGGGGCTGCTGGTGCGCGAGCTGGAGGTGCAGCCGGAGGAGGTGTACGAGAGCGACGGGCTGATGGACCTGGCGGACTGCGCGCAGCTGGCCGATCTGGATCTGCCGGCGCTCCGTTACGAGCCCTGGGAGCCCGTGGTTCCCGAGCCGTTCCGGCACGAGGGGGAGACGGAGGAGGAGAAGAACATCTTCGCCGTGATCCGGCGCGGCGACGTGCTGGTGCACCACCCCTACGAATCGTTCACCTCCAGCGTCCTGCGCCTCCTGGACGAGTCGGCCGACGACCCGCACGTGGTGGCGATCAAGCAGACGCTCTACCGCACCGGCGTGGACTCTCCGGTGGTGAGGGCGCTGCTGCACGCGGCCGAGCGGGGGA
>JAUJMI010000279.1 GCA_030446945.1 Longimicrobium sp.
GACTGGCTTCGATGGGCGCGCCGCATCCACGCGCTGGCGCAGAACGGCTCCGCGTACACCGAGGGCGTCTTCGACCGCGAGCGCTACGCGGAGCTGAAGACCATCGCGGCCGCGATGATGGCCGCGTACGGCGACACGGCGCCCGAGCGCGTGCTGGATTTGTGGGCGATGGAACAAGGGTACGCCACGCCCAAGGTGGACGTGCGCGCCGCCGCCTTTCGCGGCGGCGAGATCCTGCTGGTGAGGGAGCGCGCGGACGGGCGCTGGGCACTCCCCGGCGGGTGGGCGGACGTGGGGGACACGCCCGCGCAGTGCGTGGAGCGCGAGGTGCTGGAGGAGGCGGGGCTCACCGTGCGCGCCACCCACCTGGTCGCGGTGCACGACGGCAGCCGCAACGGCCACCCGCCGCGGCCGTTCCACGTCTACAAGCTCCTCTTCCTGTGCGAGCTGGTGGGCGGCGTCGCCACCACCAGCATCGAGACGGACGAGGTCGCCTTCTTCGCCGAAGACGACCTCCCGCCGCTCTCTCTCGGGCGCATCAACGAGGGGCAGATCGCGCTCTGCTTCCAGCACATGCGCGATCCCGCAATGCCGAGCGAGTTCGACTGAACAGCGGGCTCACACAGAGACACGGAGCCGCAGAGAGGACGGCAAAAGGAAGTTCTCTGTGGCTTGTAGTTGCTCTGTGTTCTCTGTGTGAGGCTGTTTACCGCTCGCGGCGCTTGCCTGTGGTGAGCGCTTCCACCACCTCGTCGGGCGAAGGGTTGCCGGCGATCGCGAACACGATGCCGTCGACGCGCATGGCGTCGGGGAGCGGGGTGCCGGGGACGAGATCACCGCTCAGGGCGAGGAGGCCGTCGTGGTCGGTGCCCAGCTCCAGCTCGTCCGCGGAGCCGAGCATCCCTTCGGAGACTTCGCCGCGCAGCTTGCCGCGCTTGATCTTCGTGCCGTTCGGGAGAGTGGTGCCGCTGCGGACGAGGGGGTAGTACGCCCCCGCCTCCACGTTCGCGGCGCCCGTCACGATCTGGAGCCGCTGCTCGGTACCGTCGTTGACCGAGCAGACCTTGAGGCGGTCCGCGTTGGGGTGCTGCGTCACGGAGTCGACGTGCGCCACCACGATCGGGCGCAGCAGCTCGGCGAGCGGGACGGTGCGCTCCACGTCGAACCCGAGATCGCGCAGGCGGGCGGCCACCTCGTCGGCGCTGTCGGGAAGGGTCGGAATGCGGGAGCGGAGGTAAAGCAGGCTCAGGTTCACGGCGGACTCCATGCGGTTTGGGACGCGCAATCGGCCCGAAGCTACCATCCCCGCCGCCGCGCGGCTACGCCCCCGCGGCCTCTTCCGTGCCGGCCAGTCGGGTGGCGAGCTGCTCGAGCGCCGACACGATGGGGCGAACGGGGCGGAGCGCGCCGCCGGCCTGAATGCTCAGCGAATCGAAGTGGAAGGCGCGCACCAGCGACTCGTCGTCGATGGTGATCAGGTCCAACAGCGGCGAGATCTGCCCCGGCGAGAGCGGCGACGCGTCGTCCAGGCCCAGCACGGAGCGCAGCTGCTCCGCCTCCGCCGCGCCGTACCTGTCGGTCATGCGCCGCCCGAAGCGCCAGAGCAGGTACGTCACCTTGAGCGACAGGTGGATCAGCGACTGCGCCAGGTACGGCGGCTCCCGGTCGGTGGGGGAGCTGTGGTCGAGCTGCGACGCGGCGTCGAGCGCGGCGTGGCAGAGGAACTCCACCTCCCGCCGGAGCTGCACGTAGCGAACGACGTTCATGGGGCGCCTTGGGGAGATGGGCCGGGCGCGGAGCCGGCGCTCAGGCCGGCACCGGCTCCGTGCCCCGGATCGCCTCGTCCAGCTCCGGGTAGTCCGGATCGGGAAGCTCGGTGAACACGGGGTTCGAGAGGTACCGCTCGCCGAAGTCGCAGACGATGGAGACGATCAGCTTCCCCTCGTTCTCCGGCCGCGCCGCGATCTGGAGCGCCGCCCAGGTGATGGAGCCGGACGAGATCCCGGCGAAGATCGCCTCCTCGCGCGCCAGGCGCCGGGCCGTGTCGATGGCGTCGTCGTTGGTGACGCGCACCACCTCGTCGTAGATGGAGGTGTCCAGGTTGCCCGGGACGAAGCCGGGCCCGATCCCCTGCTGCTTGTGCGGCGACGGCTCGCCGCCGGAAAGCACCGGGCTCTCCGCCGGCTCCACCGCCACGATGCGGATCCCCGGCTTGCGCTCGCGCAGGTAACGGCCCGCGCCCGTGATGGTTCCCCCCGTCCCGATCCCGCTGACGAAGACGTCCACCCCGCCCGCCGTGTCCTCCCAGATCTCCGGGCCCGTGGTGCGGTAGTGGATCGCGGGGTTGGCCGGATTGTCAAACTGCCGCGGCATCCACGCGCTCCCTCCCAGCCGCGCCGCGATCTCCTCCGCGCGCGCGATGGCGCCCTTGATCCCCTTGGGCCCCTCCGTGAGCACCACCCGCGCGCCTAGAGCGCGCAGCATGTTGCGGCGCTCGATCGTCATCGTCTCCGGCATCACGAAGATGCAGCGGTAGCCGAGTGCGGCGGCCACGTACGCCAGCCCGATCCCCGTGTTGCCGCTGGTGGGCTCCACCACTACCATCCCGGGGCGCAGCCCGCCGGCGTCGATGGCGTCGCGCAGGATGGCGTAGCCGATGCGGTCCTTGACCGAGTTGAAGGGGTTGAACCCCTCGTGCTTCACCACCACGCGGCCGGGAAGGCCCTGGCCCAGCCGGTTGAGCTGGATCAGCGGCGTGTCGCCCACCGTCTCCGTCACGTCGGTATAGATGCGCCCGCGCGCCATCGGCGGCTCCTCTGCTTGTAAAGGGGAGGCGCGGTGCCTCCCGATTCGCTGCCGGTTTCGAAGATCCCGCCGCACTCCGACCTACGCAAGGGCGGCGGATTCAAACCATCGGGCCATTCGCGGTGTCGAATCGTTCGACAGGCAGCGGGAAGCAGCCCGCGCCGCCCCGCCCTACTGGAGAACCACCATGCGTCCCCGTACCCTTCTCGCCGCCGCACCCGTGCTCACCCTCCTCCTCTCTGCCGGGGCCGCGGCGCAGGATCTCTCCGGCGATTGGCTGCAGCGCTGCCGTGAAGGCCGCAACTCGGACTCGCCCCGCACCGAGCGCGACTGCGAGGTGCGCGAGTCGCGGCTCTCCGCCCGCCCGCGGCTCTCGGTGGACGGCGGCGGCAACGGCGGCGTGACGGTGACGGGGTGGAACGAGGGCGGCATCCTGGTGCGCGCCCGCGTGCAGGCCAATGCCCGCTCGCGCGAGGAAGCACGTGCGATCGCGCGGCAGGTGCGGGTGAGCACGGAAGGCGGCGAGGTGCGCGCCACCGGGCCGGAAAGGCGCGAGGGGCACTCCTGGTCGGTAAGCTACGAGGTCTTCGTCCCGCGCCGCACTGGGCTCGACCTGGAGACCACCAACGGCGGCATCGCCGTGGAGCGCGTCTCGGGGGAGATGCGGCTCCAGGCGCGCAACGGGCCCATCTCGCTGCGCGGCGTGGGCGGCAACGTGCACGCCCGCACCTCCAACGGACCCCTGCGCGTGGTGCTGGAGGGGGATCGCTGGGCCGGCCAGGGTCTGGACGCCGAGACGCGCAACGGGCCGGTCACCCTCGAGGTGCCGGACGGCTACTCCGCGAGCCTGGAGACGGGCACGGTGAACGGACCGATGAACTTCGACATCCCCGTGCGCGTCCAGGGCCGCATCTCGCGCCGCATCCAGACCGAGCTCGGCCGCGGCGGCGCGCCCATCCGCGTCGTGACCACCAACGGGCCGGTGACGGTACGCGGCATCTGATCCGGGCTGGCTGGGCAACTGCATCTCACGCGGAGGCGCGGAGGACATCGGTGCTCCCCTCCGACACGTGAGAGTCGCGAGATTCCGATGGAAAGGGCATAGGGCCGCGACTTCAGTGTCGCGGCCCCACCATTGGCGCCAGTTGGCACGCATCGGGTACTAAGCGCCGGCCGCAACCGCGCGATCATCCCCCCGCTTCCTCCATGACGTGCCGGCGCCGCGCCAAACCGGACCACGCTGTAAGTGATCGGCTTGGGACCACGCACAAGCCGCGGGAGAAACACGGTGGCTCCGCTCAGTTCCCCGAGCCGAGATAGCCGCTGCACACGTTCGGGCTGCCAGGGATCTGAGACGCGGATTCGCTGAAGTAGCTCACGGGCCAACTCTCGGCTTCGGGTTGCGGCGGCGTTCCACTCTGGATCGCCCTCCGCAACAACCTAACCTGATCCGTCTTTTCCGACAGTACCTAAAACAAACGTCCCTCTTACGCCTACTGGAGCACGTGCTTGATCGCGCGGGCTCGATGCGCCATCATTCCAGCCGGAACCGACCTCTTGACGCGGATGCGGTGAAGCCATGGCACGATGCTGGTTGATGAAGAGCGAGCCGTCGGTCTATTCGATCGACGACCTGGAGCGCGACGGGCAGACATCCTGGGAGGGGGTGAGGAACTTCCAGGCGCGCAACTTCATGCGCGACGACATGCGAGTAGGCGACCGCGTGCTCTTCTACCACAGCAACGCGAACCCGGCCGGCGTCGCGGGGCTCGCGCGCATCGCCCGCGCCGCCTACCCCGACCCCGCCGCCCGCGACCCGAAGAGCGACTACTTCGACCCCCGCGCCAGCGACGAAGACCCCCGCTGGTTTATGGTGGACGTGGAGTTCGAGGAGCGCTTCCCCGCCCTCGTCTCCCTCGACACGCTCCGCCAGACCCCCGGACTCGAGAAGATGCTCGTCACCAACCGCAGCCGCCTCTCCGTCCAGCCCGCGACCGAGGATGAGTTCGAGATCGTCGTGCGGCTCGGCCGGGGAATTCCGTGAGTGCGGGCGCGGCAGCCCCCCACCCCGCTCGTCACCTCGCTGCCCCTTCCCCAACAACAACCTGGGGGAGGGGCGCACGCACGGGCCTGTGCGGTAGGGCAGCACTGGCGCGGCCCCTTTGACTTGTCATCCTGAAGCGCTTCTCCGCCCTCGCACGGCCCCGGGACTCTGGCGCGGAGCGCAAGGATCTACTGCGCGTTGCGAGGGGCTTCGGTGACGCGGCATCCCCGACCTGCCGCCGCTAGATTCTTCGGCCGCCGCCACCTACGCCGACGGCGACGCGAGCTCCCCCAGGATGACAGAAGGGGTGGCGCGGCGCGCTTCCCGCTCACGGCCGCAAACCCACGCACTCACGCACCCACGCACTTCCGTCAGGCAGCTTTCGCCAGCGCCTCCGGCTCCGCGTCGAACGTGGTGCCGGTGGCGCTCTGGATAGCGTCGACGACGGCCTGCGCGATCCGCGGCTCCTCCTTGATCGTCGCCCAGTTCTCGCGAACGAAGTCCTTGAGGTTACGCACCCGGC
>JAUJMI010000280.1:0-3621 GCA_030446945.1 Longimicrobium sp.
CTCGGCGCGGCCTCCACGATCATCACGAAGCCCATGGCGCCCGCGGCGCACACGCTGATCATCCCGAACTGCTCGCCGCGGCGGCGCAGCTCGTTGAGGAGCGTCACCGTGATGCGCCCGCCCGTGGCCCCGAATGGATGCCCGATGGCGATGGAGCCGCCCATCACGTTGATGCGGTCCTCGGGAGGAATGCCGATGGCCTTGTCGCGCCCCAGCCGCTCGCGCGCGATCTTGTCCGAGTCGAACCACTGCAGGTTGGAGAGCACCTGCGCCGCGAACGCCTCGTGGATCTCCAGCAGGTCGATGTCCTTGATGGTGAGCCCCGCGCGCTCCAGCGCCACCGGCGCGGCGTACACCGGCCCCTGCAGGAGCTGGTCGTTGGGCGCCAGGGCGGCGTACGCGTAGCTGCGGATGAAGCCCAGCGGCCGGTACCCCAGCGCCGCCGCCTTCTCCTCGCTCATCAGCAGCACCGCCGAAGCCCCGTCGGTCAGCGGCGACGCGTTCCCCGCCGTCACCGTGCCGTAGCGCTTGTCGAACACCGGCCGCAGCGACGACAGCTTCTCCAGCGAGGTGTCCGCGCGGATGCCGTTGTCCTGCAGCAGCACCTTGTCGTACTTCGGGGGGATGTACGCCGGCGCGATCTCGGCCGTCAGCCGCCCGTCGGCCGTGGCGGCGGCGGCGAGCTGATGCGAGCGCAGCGCCCAGCGGTCCTGCGCCTCGCGCGTGATCCCGTTCTGCTGCGCCATCTGCTCCGCCGACTCGCCCATCGTGAGCCCGGTCGTCGGCTCCGCGATGGCCGGGGTCACGGGCCCCAGGTGCTTGGGACGCAGCGTGGCGAACGCCTTCAGCCGCTCCGGGAGGGTGCGGGCCTTGGACGCGCGCACCAGCGCGTTGCGGAACTCGGGGGAGAAGAGGACCGGCACGTCGGTCAGCGACTCGGCGCCGCCGGCGATCACCACGTCCGCCATCCCCAGCCCGATCTGCTCCGCCCCCGAGGTGATCGCCTGGTTGGACGAGGCGCAGGCGCGCCCCACCGTGAACGACGGCACCGTCGGCGGAATGCCGGAGCCGAGCGTGACCTCGCGCGCGATGTTCGGCTCCTTCACCGACTGGATGACGGTGCCGTACACCACGTGGTCGATCAGCTCCACGTCCAGCTCGGTGCGCGAAAGCAGCTCGCGGACGGCGATCTTGCCGAGCTGCGTGGAGCTCATGTCCCTGAAGTCGGTCCCCGACTTCGCAAAGGGCGTCCGGCACCCGTCGATGATGGCGACCCTGCGCCCGATTCCGTTCATCCGAATCCCCTCATTCAGGTGGAGCCCCGCGGAACCCCGCAATCTTTCCCTGAGCTCCGCTCATAACAAGGGGAAACTCCGGTCTCACGCAGAGGCGCAGGGAGAGAACGGGGAGGAAAAGCATCACACGGAGAACACAGAGGGAACTGCAAGCCACAGAGGAACCCTTTTGCTGTTCTTTCTCTTGTCTCTGTGTCTCTGTGTGAGCCATCCAGTCGCAGTTCTCGCCTGCGTCTCTGCGTGACGCCCGCTGTCTCGTCATTCCGCGGCCTGCTTTTCCGCCTCGGCCAGCGCGTCCCAGCCCAGCATGGCGCACTTCACGCGGCGCGGGAGCCTGGCCACGCCGGCCAGCGCCCGCATGTCGCCCAGGGCGCGGTCGCGGGCGGCCTCCTCGCTGCCGTGCATCAGGTCGCGGAAGCGGTCGGCGACGCGGTGGATCTCGTCCCACGACTTCCCCACCGCGTGCTCGCACATCATCGACGCCGCCGCCTGCGAGATGGCGCACCCGTGCCCGGAGAAGCGCACGTCCTCCACGATCCCCTCGCGCACGCGCACGGTCAGAAAGATGTCGTCGCCGCAGAGCGGGTTCCTCTCCGCCACCGCCGCGCTCGGCTCCTCCACCTCCCCGCGGTGCGCGGAGGAGCGGTAGTGCTTCAGGATCAGCTCCTGGTAGACGGATTCGAGCGGCAGGGACATGGAACTGCGGGGAATGGGGAATGGGTTTTGGGGAATGGGAACGACATCGGACACGGAAAGTGGAGTGGAGCTTTTCACCATTCCCCATTCCCCAAGCCCCATTCCCCTCTTCTCAGAGTCCGAACAGCTTCCGCGCGCGCCCCAGCCCCTCCACCAGCCGGTCCACGTCCTGCGGCGTGTTGTACAGGTAGAACGAGGCGCGCGCGGTGGAGCCGACGCCCATGCGCCGCATCAGCGGCTGGGCGCAGTGGTGGCCGGCGCGGATGGCGATCCCCTCCGCATCCAGGATGGTGCCCAGGTCGTGCGGGTGCACGTCGCCCAGCGTGAAGGAGATCACCCCAGAGCGCTCCGCCGGGTCGCGCGGGCCGAAGACGGTGAGCTCCGGGATCCCGGACATCCTCTCCAGCGCGTAGGCCAGCAGCGTGCGCTCGTGCGCCAGGATGGCGTCGCGCCCGATCCCCGCCAGGTACTCCGCCGCCGCGCCCAGCGCCACCGCCCCCGCGATGTGCGGCGTCCCCGCCTCGAAGCGGTTGGGGAGCGGCGCATAGGTGGAGTGCTCCAGCTCCACCCACTCGATCATGTCGCCGCCGCCGTGGAAGGGGGGCATCGCCTCCAGCAGCGCGCGACGCCCCCACAGCCCGCCCATCCCGGTGGGGCCGCACATCTTGTGGCCGCTGAACGCGTAGAAGTCGCACCCCAGCGAGGGGACGTCCACCGGCAGGTGCGGCGCGGACTGGGCGCCGTCCACCAGCACGACGGCTCCCACCGCGTGCGCCCTCGCCGCGATCTCGCGCACCGGGTTGATCGTCCCCAGCGCGTTGGAGACGTGGACGATGGAGACGAGCTTCGTGCGCTCCGTCAGCAGCTCGTCCAGATTGGAGAGGTCCAGGCGCTGCTGGTCGTCGATGTCCAGGAAGCGGAGCTTCGCCCCGGTGCGCTGCGCCAGCAACTGCCAGGGCACCAGGTTGCTGTGGTGCTCCATCACGGAGAGGAGCACCTCGTCGCCCGCGCGCAGGTTGGCCAGCCCCCAGCTCCACGCCACCAGGTTGATGGCCTCGGTGGCGCCGCGCGTCCAGATCAGCTCCGCCGTGTCCGCGATCCCAAAGAGCGCCGCCACCTTGCCCCGCGCCAGCTCGAACGCCTCCGTGGCCCGCACGGACAGGGTGTGCACCCCGCGATGGACGTTGGCGTTGTCGTGCTCATAGTACGCGGCCAGCGCGTCCAGCACCGCCCGCGGCTTCTGGGTGGAGGCGGCGTTGTCCAGGTACACCAGCGGGTGCCCGTTCACCTCCTGCTGGAGGATCGGGAAGTCCGCGCGAATGAGCTCCGCGTCGAGCACGGCGGGAATCTCGGCGATCAGCGACATGGTGTTCCTGCCGTCATCGAAAGAAAAAGCGATCTCACAAGGCACGGAGACACAGAGGAAAGGCGAGGAGTTGTTCTCTCTCTGTGCCTCTGTGTCTCGTGTGAGCCATGCAGTTGCGGTTCTCCGCGCCTCCGCGTCTCCGCGGGAGGCCTACCCGTTCAGCTACTCCGGCATGTCCACGAACACGGAGCTGTTCTCCACCCGCGTGGTGAACACGGGCACCGGACGCACGGCGGGCGGGCACTGGGGCACGCCGGTGCGCAG
>JAUJMI010000280.1:3721-5328 GCA_030446945.1 Longimicrobium sp.
TCCAGCACCTCGCCAAAGAAGCCGAACACCACCAGCCGCACTGCCTCGCCGCGCGGAATGCCGCGCGAGAGGAGGTAGAAGAGCTCCTCCTCGTCCAGCTGCCCCACGGTGGCGGCGTGCGAGCAGCGCACGTCGTCCGCCTGGATTTCCAGGTTCGGGAGGGAGTCGGCGCGCGCGCCGGTGCTCAGCAGGAGGTTGCGGTTGGTCTGGTACGCGTCGGTGCGCTGCGCCTTGGGGTGCACGCGGATCAACCCGCGGAAGACCGAGCGCCCCGTGTCCTGCAGCGCCCCCTTGAAGAGGAGGTTGCTGGAGGCGTGCGGCGCGATGTGGTCCTGCAGCGTCTCGTTGTCGAAGTGCTGCGTCCCCTGCGCGATGTACACGCCCAGCATGTCCACGTGCGCGCCCGGCGCCTGGAGCTTGCACTGCACGTCCGCGCGCGACAGGTCGCCGCCGAGCGTGGCGTAGAGCGTGGTGATCTTTGCGTCGCGCCCGGCCACCAGCCGGTCCGTGCTCAGGTGCGAGACCCCAGCCCCGAAGCGCTGCACCGCCACGTACGTCACCTTTGCGCCCTCCTCCGCCACGATCTCCGCCGCGCCCACCGAGAGCGCGGCCGACGGCATGGCGTCGGAGGCGAGCTCGTCCACGATGGCGATCTCCGCGCCGGCCTCGGCCACCACCAGCAGCCGCCCGAAGGCCGCCGTCCCGGCGCCGCTGAGCCAGCGGTAGAGGCGCACGGGCGTCTCCACCCGCACGTTCTTGGGCACGTACAGGAAGAAGCCGCCGCTCCAGAAGGCGTTGCTCATGGCGGCGAACTTCCCGTCCTCGGGCGTCACCGCGCTGCCCAGGTAGCGCTGCACCAGCTGGGCGTGCTCGGCCGCGGCGCCTTCCAGCGAGGCCAGGATCACCCCCTGCGACGCGAGCTCCGCCGGCAGGTCGCGCAGCACCACGGAGGCGTCCACCTGCACCGCGCGCGCGCCCTCGCCCGCCTCGGCCACCAGGGCGCGCAGCGCGGCGGGGCGGGCGTCGGCGGTGGCGGGCGCGGCCTCATCGGCGAAGGAGAACGCGTCCAGCCGCAGCATCCGCCCGATGTCGGTGTAGCGCCACTCCTCGGCTTCGGTGGTGGGCATGGGGGTCTCGGCGAAGACGCCGTGGGCCCGCTCCCTCGCCAGGCGCAGCCACTCCGCCTCCACCTTGCGCGCGGAAAGGATCTCCACCTGGTCGCGCGTGAAGACGCCGAGGGATTCGGCGGCCACTGATGTATTGGTCACGTTGTCTCTGGCCTCAGCGAAAGAATAGGGAATAGGGAATAGGGATCAGGTGAACAGCGCGTGTACCGCCGTTGCAGTTCCTAATCCCTGGTCCCTAATCCCTGCCGTTACCCTACGCTCCCTTCCATCTCCAGCTCGATCAGCCGGTTCAGCTCCACCGCGTACTCCAGCGGAAGCTCCTTGGCGATCGGCTCGATGAACCCGCGCACCACCATGGTGGCCGCCTCGTCTTCGCTGAGGCCGCGGCTCATCAGGTAGAAGAGCTGCTCGTCGCCGATCTTGCTGACCGTGGCCTCGTGGCCGATCTGCGACGTGGGGTCGTTGATCTCGATGTACGGG
>JAUJMI010000281.1 GCA_030446945.1 Longimicrobium sp.
CGGCGGGCTCCCGGCCGAGCCCGCGGTCGCGCGGCCGCGCCCGCCCGGCCGGGCCGGGGCGCGGCGCGGGCCGCAGCGCGGCCCGCGGCTGCCGCCCAGAGCGGCGCCGGATCCGAGATCGGATCCCGCCCCCGTTTTCGTCGGTGCGTCCGCCGTGTGAGACCCGCGAGACCCTACGCCGGCACCAGCACGTGCGCCCCGCCTGGGACAGCGCGCACCGAGAGCGGCGTCACGCCCATCGGCTCGCCGTCGGTTTCGGTGACCACGGGGGAGTCGGTCTCGATGTGGATCTCCTCGGCTTGCAGGTAGATCAGGCGGTTGTCGCCGGCGTAGCGGCGGCGCGCCATCCGCCAAAGCATGGCGGCTACGTCGGTGAGGTTGCGCGGGGCGAAGATGCACACGTCCAGCTTGCCGTCCTGGAACGACACCCCCGGCCCGATGCTGAACGCCACCGAGAGGAAGCGCGACGCGAACTGCCCCATGTTGGCCACCAGCACCATGGCGGCGTTCACCTCCAGCGTCTCCCCGTCCGCGGTGATGCGGTACAGGGTGGAGGGCGGGGTGATCCCGGTGCGCAGGCCCGCGTACAGGTAGGCGCCGAAGCCCCAGCGGTCCTTTAGCTCGCGCGTGGCGGCGGCCATGATGGCCGCGTCCCACCCCGCGCCGGCGGTCACGGCGAAGTAGCGCCCGTCCGCCAACCGGCCGAGGTCGATGGGCGCCGCGCGGCCGTTGACCACCACGTCCACGGCCGCCTCCACCGCCAGCGGGATCCCCAGGTTGCTGGCGAGCTGGTTGCCGGTGCCCTTGGGGATGATCCCCAGCGGGATGCCGGTGCCCGCCAGCCCGGTGATGACCTCGCCCACCGTGCCGTCGCCGCCCACCGCCACCACCGAGCGGTAGCCGACACGGGCGGCCATGCGCGCCATCTCCTCGGCGTCGCCGGCGCCGCGAGTTTCCAGGATGTCGAAGCCCGCACGGCGCGCGGCGAACGCCCCGGCCAGGGCGCGCACCGCCCGATCGGTGCTCACCTGCCCCGCGGCCGGGTTCAGCACGACCAGGTGTCGGGACGCGTACGGGTGCGGTTCTGGTTGGGTCAACTCGGCTGCGTGGTGTGGGCGCGGGAGGAGGGAGCGCGAAGCGCCGGGCCGCGAGAGACCCGGCGCCTTCAAGTATATGCGCGGATGCGAATGGTTTCTAGCGCGACGTCCAGTCGTCGCGCTTCGGCGCGCGCCCTTCCCACTCGGCGCGCTGCGTCTCGAAGCCCGCGCGCCCCATGATCCCGTACGTGAGCTGCTTCCCGAGCTCCACACCGGGCTGATCCAGCGGGTCCACTCCGTACAGGTGGCCGGCGTACACGGTGGCGATCTGGAAGAGCATGAACACCCCGCCCAGCGAGCGCGCATCCACGCGCGGCAGCTCGAGCATCATGTTCATCCGCCCGCGCCGTGCGAGCGCGGCCTCCGTGGCCAGCATCTCGGTGCGCAGCAGCCCGCCGAGCGTCTGCCCCCCCAGGTACCCCAGCTCGCCCAGTTCGGGGTACACGCTCGGGATCTCCACGTCGATCTCCCGCTCCGCCTCGGCCAGGAAGGTGATCGTCTTGTCGAACGGCCCCTCGATGTAGAGCTGCACCTGCGAATGCTGGTCGGTGGCCCCGAGCGACTTGACCGGCGTGGGCCCGGCGAACACCTCTTCACCCCCGCGCGTGCTCTGCTTCCCGAGGCTCTCGGCCCAGAGCTGCCGGAACCAGTCCGCCACGTCGCGCAGGCGGTCGGAGTACGGCATCATCACGTGGATGGGCGCGTCCGCCTCCGTGTCCGCCAGGTACTGGAGGACGGCGAAAAGGCCGGCGGGGTTGGAGCGCAGGTCGTCGGTGTCGCAGCGCTCGGCCATCTCGCGCGCGCCCGCCAGCAGCTCGCGCACGTCGATCCCCACCATCGCCGCCGGCAGCAGCCCCACGGCCGAGAGCACGGAAAAGCGCCCGCCCACGCTGGGCGGGATGGGGAGCGAGGCGATGTCCTCCTGCTTCGCGAGCTGGCGCAGGACGCCCTTCTCCGGATCGGTGGTGAAGAGGAGGTGGCGCCGGTACCCGTCGCCCAGCTTCTCCTGCAGCCGCTGGCGGACGATGAGGTACTGCGACATCGTCTCCGCCGTGCCGCCGCTCTTGGAGACGACGTTGAACAGGGTGCGCCCCAGCTCCAGACGGTCGAGGAAGGGCCCGATGGTGGCCGGGTCCACGTTGTCGAGCACGTGGATGCGGGGGAAGAAGTCGCGCTCCTCGTCGCTCAGCTCGTTCCACGACGGCTTCAGCAGGGCGGAGCGCAGCGCGATCATCCCCAGCGCCGACCCCCCGATCCCCAGCACCACGAAGTCGGAGAACGCCTGCCCCGCCCCCTCCGCGAACGCCTCGATGGAGGCGAGGGTGTCGTCTTCCTGGGTGAGCGAGAAGAAACCCATCTCACCCGACTCGCGCCGCCTCTGCGTATCGGCGTGGGCCTCGCGGAACCTCTCCGCCATCCCCTCCAGCGCCGCGGGGTCGATCCCTCGCCCGCCGAGCCGCGGGGCGAGCATGTTGTTGTAGTCCAGGACGATGCGCATAAGGGAAAGGGATCAGGGATTAGGGATTCGGGATCAGGGATTAGGAACCGCGGATGGGGGACCTGTGCCGTTCACCTCATCCCCCATCCCCAATCCCTCATCCCCGCCGTTCAGACTTCCACCACCAGCCCGTCGTACGCGCCGAACACCCCTGCGGGCAGGCGCCGGTCCAGCTCCGCCTGGCTCACGCGGTGGCTCAGGTGCGTCAGGTACGTGCGCTCGGCGCCGACGCGGGCGGCGGCTTCGACGGCCTCCTCCACGCTGAAGTGCGTGGGATGCGGGCGGCCGAACCAGAGGGCGTTCAGCACCAGCACCCGCACCCCCCGCAGCGCCTCCTCGGTGCGCGGGGGAAGGAGCTTGCCGTCGGTGATGTAGCCGAGGCCGCCCGCGCGGAACCCCATCACCTCCTCGCGCCCGTGCGGCACGGGGAGCGGCAGCATCTCGAAGCCCGCGACGGAGGCTGGCTCGTACGCCCTCACCTCGCGCAGCGCCCCCTCCGGCTTCGAAGTCCCCTCCAGCGGCCGCATGGTCGTGTCGAAGACGTAGCGGAAGCGGTCGCGCAGCGTCGCCGCGCACCCCTCGGACGCGTACACCTCCAGCGCCCCGCCGCCGCGCTCCGAGAAGACGCGCAGGTCGTCCACGCCGTGCACGTGATCGGCGTGGCAGTGCGTGTACCATACGGCGTCCACCCTGTCCACCCCGGCCGCCACCAGCTGCAGCCGCAGCTCCGGCGGGGTGTCCACCAGCAGGCGCCGCCCGTCCTCCTCCAGCAGCGCCCCGTGCCGCGTCCTGCGGTCCCGCGGGTCGGCCGAGGTGCAGACGACGCAGCCGCAGCCGATCACCGGCACGCCGAAGGAGGTGCCGGTGCCCAGGAAGGTCAGGCGCACGGAACGGCAGGGATTAGGGAATAGGGATTAGGGATCAGGAACTGCACGGCACAACGCGCCCGGCTCGCCGCTGCGCCTCGGTTGCTTGTACTATTCCCTATTCCCTGACCCCTATTCCCTGCCCCTCTCACACCACCTCCACCTGCAGCAGATTCGTCGTGCCCGGCACGTGGATCGGGTAGCCTGCGGTCACCACCATGCGGTCGCCGGGCTTGCCGAGGCCGCGGCTCACGACCTCCGAGCGCGCGTAGTCCATCATCTCCTCGAACGACGACTGCGCCGAGCAGAGCACCGGGATCGTCCCCCACACCAGCGCGAGCTGGTTGTAGGTGCGCTCCGTGTCCGTGATGGCCAGGATGGGGACGGGCGGGCGGAACGACGACACCACGCGCGCGGTGGAGCCGCTGCTGGTGAAGGTCACGATCACAGGGGCCTGCAGCCGGCGCACCGCCTCCACCGTGGCGCCGGCGACGGCGCGCTCGGTGGGGGTGTGGCCGTCGGAGCTGGCGCTGATGGGCATGTCATAGTGCGGGCCCGCGTCCATCACGTGCGAGTCCTCGATCTCCTGCGCGATCCTCACCATCGACTGCACGGCCTGCACCGGGAACTTCCCCGTCGCCGTCTCGGCCGAGAGCATCAGCGCGTCGGTGCCGTCGATGATGGCGTTCGCCACGTCCGAAGCCTCGGCGCGGGTGGGGCGCGGGTTCTCGATCATCGACTCCAGCATCTGCGTGGCGGTGATCACCGGGCGGCTGCTGAGGTTCGCCATCTGGATCATCCGCTTCTGCGCCAGCGGCACCTGCTCAAAGGGGAGCTCCACCCCCAGATCGCCGCGCGCCACCATCGCCGCGGCCGACGCGGCCAGGATCGCCTCCAGGTTCTCCAGCGCGTGCCCCTTCTCCACCTTGACCACGATCAGCGGACCGCCCTCGGGGATGCGGCTCACCAGGTCCAGCACGTCCTCGGCCGTGCGCACGAACGAGAGGGCCACGTAGTCCACCCCCTGCTCCAGCGCGAACTCCAGGTCGCGCAGGTCCTTCTCGGTCAGCGATGGCGCGCTCACGCGGACGCCGGGGAGGTTGATCCCCTTGTTGGAGGTCAGCGTCCCGCCGTGGATCACGCGCATGGTGACGCGCGGCGGCGCCACGTCCTCCACGATCAGCTCCATCAGCCCGTCGGCCAGCAGCACCACGTCGCCCACCTCCACGTCCCCCGCGAGCTGCGCGTAAGTGGTGGGGAGCTCCTTCGCGGGGTCGTGCTCCCCCTCGGGGGCGAAGCGGACGGCGTCGCCCGGGGTCAGCTCCACGGCCTCGGGAAGGACGCCCACGCGGATCTTGGGGCCCTGCAGGTCCCCCAGCACTGCGATGGGGCGCCCGGCCTTGCGTGCGGCCTCGCGCACGTTGCGGATCGTCTCCGCGTGGCGCTCCTGCGTGCCGTGGGAAAAGTTGATGCGGGCCACGTCCATCCCCGCCACGATCAGCGAGGCGATGCGCTCGGGAGACCAGGTGGCGGGTCCCAGCGTGCAGACGATCTTGGTACGTCGGTTCATCGGTCTCGCTCGTGCGGCATGCGGAGCCCGCCCTCGCGGGCAAGCTCCGGACCGCGGCGGGTCACGGTTGGCGTGCGAGAGAGACATTCTGCCCCCGGCGTCGCGGCGGGGGCAAGGGGCGGGGGAGAAACCGGTGCGTTAGTGCGTGAGTGCGTTGCCACGCGTCTGCCGGTGCCGTTCCCCCCGCCGTGGTACGCCCCCCGCACCGATGCGCGCCTACGCCCCTCCCCCAAGGCAGTTCTCGGGGGAGGGGCAGCGAGGAACCAGCGGGGAGAGGGCCT
>JAUJMI010000282.1 GCA_030446945.1 Longimicrobium sp.
CACCCCGCGGGGGGGGGGGGGCTTTTGTGGGGGTCCTTGACCCGCGCGGTCCCCGGGTTTCCGGGGGGGGGGGCGCGGGGGGGGGGGACCCTGTATGGGGGGGTGCGGTTTGCAATTGGGGCCCGGGGCACGGGGCACGGGGCAACGGGGGGTTGGGAGCGAAGGCGGCCGTCGGCGCCGCCCTCGGCGCATGCGCGCGGGGGCGGTCCGTAGCAGCGGCTCCTACGCGAGGACACCGCGCGCGCGGGGGCAGCACCGCCATCCGCCCCCTGTCCCCTGTCCCACGTTCCCAGTTCCCCGTTCCCCCGGGGTCGTTCCCCGTTCCCCCGCGATTCCCATGACCGCCCAGCCCGGAGTCCGCTTCACCGCGCGCGGACGCGACGTGCTGGACCGCATCGCCACCGAGACGCTGCCGGACGGGCTGCGCGGCGGGCAGGCGGAGACCTGCTTCTTCCGCGAGGTCTTCTTCGACACCCCTGAGGGCGACCTGGAGCGGCGCGGCGCGTGGGTCAGGGTGCGCGTCAACGAGGACGGAACGCAGTCGCTCGCCGTGGAGGTGCACGACGCCGAGTCCGAGGGCGCGGTTGCGGAGGTTCCGCTGCGCCGTGCGCTGGAGGTGGGGCCCGACGTGGAGCCGCGCGAGCTCTTCGCCGCGGACACCGAGCACGGCCGCCTGCTGCGCGCACTGGTGGAGCCGGACCGCCTCGTCCCCTGGATGGAGGTGGAGACACGGCGCCGCATCCGCCGCGTGCGCCGCGACGACCAGGCGCGCGCCGAGGTGTTCTGCGACGCCATGACCGTGCGCGAGGCCGACCTCGCCGCCGAGCTGGCGGAGGTGGAGGTCCGCGTGGACCGCGATGCCAAGGGGCGCAAGAAGCTGCTGCGCGCCCTGGAGATGGAGTACGGGCTCGATCCCGTCACCGATCCCCTCCCCACCCGCGCCCGCCGCACCCTCGCCGAGGAGGAGGTCGACTGGCTGGAGGAGGCCGTGCGCGCCTCGCGGCGGGTCGCCGTGGTGGCGTTCGACGAGGGGCGGGTGGCGCTGCGCAGCGAGGGCCGCCTCCTGCGCCTTCCCACCGGCGAGGGGACGGGGGAGGAGACCTGCCGCCGCGTGCTGCGCGAGACCTTTGACCACCCCGCGGCCCGCGTGCGTCTGGTGGGCACGGCCCCGGGATCCGTGCGGCGCCCGGCGACCGAGGTGTGGCTGGCGGAGGGGCTGGCCGGGCCGCTTCCCGCGCGCGAGGCCGGGGTGCTGCACCTGCCGCTGGGCGAGCTCCTGCAGATGGTGGGCTCCCCCGCCATGCGCGACGACACCACGCTGGCCGCGCTGCACGTCCTGGCGCGCAGCGAGCTGCCGCGGGAGGCGGAGATCCGCCGCACCGAGGCGACGGCGCCGCACATCCTGCGCTCCATCCCGGACGTGGAGATGGAGATGGAGACGGGGGGCCCGGCGGAGCTTCCCCCCGGCGCGCTGCTGAACATGGAGCTGAGCCTCCTCGCCTTCAACCGGCGCGTGCTGGCGCTGGCCATGGACGAGCGGGTGCCGCTGATGGAGCGGGTGCGCTTCGTCTCCATCTTCGGTGCCAACATGGACGAGTTCTTTCGCGTCCGCGTCTCCGGCTTCAAACGCCAGGTGTCGGAGGGGAGCACCAAGCGCACGATGGACGGGGTTACGCCCGAGCAGCAGCTGGACGCCATCGGAATACGCGCCCGCCGCCTGGCCGACTCGTCGTACCGCGTGCTGCACACCGAGCTGCTGCCGGCGCTGCGCGAGCACGGCGTGGTCGTCGTGGAGGCGGAGGCGCTGACCCCGGAGGACGACGACTTCCTGCGCGGCTACTACGAGGGGAGCGTGCACGCCGTGCTCACCCCGCTGGCGGCGGGTCCGGGGCACCCCTTCCCGCACATCCGCAACCTGCGCCCCGCCGTCGCCGCCATCCTGCGCGAGCCGCTGACGGGGACGGAGCGGCTGGGCATCGTGGAGCTTCCGGACGGCCTCCCGCGCTTCGTTCCGCTCCCGGGCGAGGGGCGCTTCCTGCCGCTGGAGGCGCTGGTGCGCGGCGCCCTTCCGCGGCTCTACCCCGGCGTCGAGGTGGAGGTGGCGTCCACCTTTCGCGTCACCCGCAGCGCGGAGCTCCACCTGCACGACCGCTCGGCCGCCGACCTCCTCAACGCGGTGCAGGAGGAGGTGAGGCAGCGCCGCTTCCGCCCGGTGGTGCGCCTGGAGGTGGAGTCCGAGATGCCGCCGCGGATGCGCGACATCCTCCTGCGCGAGCTGCAGTACGAGGTGCCGGAGCGGGTGACCTCGCTGGGGGAGAGCGACGTGTACTCGCTTCCGCAGCCCATCGACCTGCGCGCCGTCCGCGAGCTGGACGTGGTGGACGAGCCCGGGCTACACTATCCGCCTGCCCCCGAGCACACCTCGCCCATCCCCGCGGACCGGCCGATCTTCGACGTGCTCAAGGAGGGGGAGGTGCTGGTCTCCTTCCCCGAGGACTCGTTCGAGGCCACGGTGGAGCGCTTCGTCCTGGAAGCCGCCGAGGACCCGGACGTGCTGGCGATCAAGCTCGCCCTCTACCGCACCAACCGTAAGTCGCGGCTGGTGGAGGCGATGCGCAAAGCCAGCGCGCGCGGCAAGCAGGTCGTGGCGCTGGTGGAGCTGACCGCACGCTTCGACGAGGAGAGCAACATCGAGTGGGCGCGCCACCTGCGGCAGCACGGGATCCACGTGATCTACGGCGTGCCGGGGCTCAAGGTGCACGCCAAGGTCGCGCTGGTGGTGCGGCGAGAGACGGCGGGGGTGCGCCGCTACGCCTACGTGGGCACGGGCAACCTGAACGCCACCACCGCGGCGGCGTACACCGACCTTGGCATCCTCTCCGCCGACCCCGGCCTGGGCGAGGATGTCAACGAGCTCTTCAACATCCTCTCGGGCGCGGGCGGCACGCCCACCTTCCAGCACCTGCTGGTGGCGCCGTACAACATGCGGCGCCGCTTCCTGCAGATGATCGCGCGCGAGGCGGAGCACGCGCGCGCGGGCCGCGGCGGGCACATCCAGGCCAAGTTCAACGGCCTGGCGGACCGCGAGATGATCGCCGCGCTCTATCGCGCCGCGCAGGCGGGGGTCCAGGTGGACCTCATCGTCCGCTCCCTCTGCTCGTTGCGCCCGGGGGTGCACGGGCTGTCGGAGAACATCCGCGTCATCAGCATCCTGGGGCGCTACCTGGAGCACGCGCGCATCTTCCGCTTCGCCAACGCGGGGGACCCGGAGTACTTCATCGGCTCGGCGGACTGGCGCACGCGCAACCTGAGCCGGCGCGTGGAGGTCGTCGCTCCCATCCGCGACCCGGAACACCGCGCGCGGCTGGATGCCCTCCTCGCCGCCCAGCTGGACGATCCGCACGCCTGGGAGCTGGGTCCGGACGGCACCTACTACCAGCGCCCCGACACCCCGCCGCGCGACGCGCGCCCCGGCTCCGGGCGCGTCGCCATCCTGACGGAATGATGCCCCTCCCGCGGCGGATGCTCCCCCTTCTAGCCCTCCTCGCCGCATGCTCGGAGGGTGGCGGCGACGGCGGCGGCGCGGAGGAGTCGGCGACCGAGGAGGGATGCCGGATCGAGGCGCGCGACCTCACCCTTCCCGAGAAGGTGAAGGAGGGGAGCGGCATCGCGTTCAGCCGCACGCTGCGCGGCGTGCTCTGGACGCACAACGACAGCGGCCACGATCCGGAGCTGTTCGGCGTGGACGCCGGCGGGCAGGAGGTGGCCACCTTCCCGGTCGGCGTCCGCATGCGCGACTGGGAGGACATCGCGGTGGGCCCCTGCCCGGTGGGGAGCTGCGTCTACATGGCCGACATCGGCGACAACAGCCGCGGGAACGAGCCCCTGGCGCTGCTGGTCGCCCGCGAGCCGAGCGCCGCCGGCGAGAAGGTGGGCCAGGTGCGTACCTACTTCGCGCGCTTCCCGGACGGCCGCGGGCGCGACTCCGAGGCGCTCTTCGTGCTCCCCGGGGGCGAGGTGTACCTGATCAGCAAGGGGAGCCGCACCACCGTGGACCTGTTCCGCTGGCCCACCCCGCTCCGCGAGGGCGCCCCCGCGACGCTGGTGCACGTCCGCCGGCTCGCCCCCTCCCCTTCACAGCCGGGCGACCGCGTGACCGGCGCCAGCGCGTCGCCGGACGGGCGCTTCGTGGCGGTGCGCACCTACAGCCTGCTGAACGTGTACCGCACCGCCGACCTGGTGGGCACCTCGGCCGCCTCGCCCGCCCCCCTGCGCCGCACCGACCTCATCCCCCTCGGCGAGCCCCAGGGCGAAGGCGTCGCCCTGGCCGACGACGGTACGGTGGCGCTGGTCAGCGAGGGCCACGGGCGCCACGTGCCGGGGACGTTGTCGCTGTTGAGGTGTCCGTTGGAATGAAGTGCCCAGAGCCTGGTGCCAAGTGGAACAGCACGGCCAACGCGAGGGGGAGCGATGAGCGATGAGAAGCTGGAAGGCAGTGTCCCGCTCACGGACGCCATCATCCAGGAGATCGTGGAGAAGGGGTTGGCGAAGCAGGAGGCGCTGGTCGAGGCGAAGGCGTTCGGCGCGCGTTATCACCCCGTGCGCAACTCCCTGATCTTCCCCTTCGACCCCGGTGACGACGCGGGGGATGAGGATGATGTGGAGGAGGATGGTTTAGATGCATAGCGCCCGCCCGTCGTTATCCAGGTACCCCATCTCCGCGCGTGCGGAGCTGGGGCTCGTTGCAGCAGTGTTACTTTCCCCCTGCGAAAGCACTCCAGTACTCACTCACCCGCACACCCCACAAAGATGAACACCCTGCCGTACCCAAGGTTTGACCCTCCACCGTACGAGCACTTAGGACCCGCTTACATGGGGAGCTTTGGGTTGCTCGTTGATGACCTTCAGCGGCTCCTCCAATTCGTCGAACCTTCTGATGCGAATCTCGCTACGTACTCTCACCGCTCTTACGAGCTGATCCTACGCACTTGCACCGAATGGGAAAGCTTGTGCAAGGAAGTGCTCTGCGCGATCAACCCAACGCTCAAGCCAGCTAAGATGAACGTACGCGACTATCGAGCATTAGAACTAGAAACTCATTTCAAACTCGAACCGCTTTCGGTTGGCCTCCTATTCTGGAGCCCTACACCGAGGTACGTGAATCCTTTCAGCGGATGGAAGACACGCGATTCTCCGCTCGTCTGGTACCAGACTTACAACATTGTCAAGCACAACCGTAATACTGCCTTCTCACAAGCTTCGCTCGACACCCTTTGTCTGAGCATAGCCGGACTGTTCGCAACG
>JAUJMI010000283.1 GCA_030446945.1 Longimicrobium sp.
CGTGCATCAGCTCGGAATCGGCGGTGTTCATCTGGCAGCCGTACGTCTCGATGTAGGCTCGCTTCATGGCCGGGACTTCGGGGGACGCGGGATGGCACGGAGGCTTGGGTACACCGGTGCGGCGCGTGGGTTCGGAACCGCAGGGATCGGGGATTAGGGATGAGGGATTGGGAAAAGCGGAACTGCAGGGATTGGGGATGGGGATTGGGGGGAACCGCGGGCGGTTCATCCCCCATGCGCCATCCCCTCATCCCCGCAGTTCAGACCCGGACCCAGTCCGCGTAGAGCGGGAACCGATCACACATCTCGCGGATCTCGCCGCGGACCGCGTCGGCGACCGCCTCGTCTTCGGGGGCGGTGACGACGCGGTCGATGAGGAGGGCGATGGCGCGCATCTCGTCGGGGCCGAGGCCGCGGGTGGTGAGCGCCGGGGTGCCGATGCGGATCCCCGAGGTCACGAAGGGGGACTCCGTCTCGCCGGGGACCGTGTTCTTGTTGACGGTGATCCCGGCGCGGTCCAGCGCTTTCTCGGCCACCTTGCCGGTGACGCCCTTGCTGCGCAGGTCCACCAGCACCAGGTGGTTGTCCGTGCCGCCGGAGACCAGGGTGAAGCCGCGCTCCATGAGGCCGGCCGCCAGCGCCTGCGCGTTCTCGATCACGCGGCCGCTGTAGATGGAGAAGTCGGGCTGCAGCGCCTCGCCGAAGGCGACGGCCTTGGCGGCGATCACGTGCATCAGCGGGCCACCCTGGACGCCGGGGAAGATCTGCTTGTCGATCGCCTTGGCGTGCTCCGCGCGCGACAGGATCAGGCCGCCGCGGGGGCCGCGCAGCGTCTTGTGCGTGGTCGAGGTCACCACGTCCGCAAAGGGGACCGGGGACGGATGGTGGCCCGTCGCCACCAGGCCGGCGATGTGGGCCATGTCCACGAACAGCCGCGCGCCGCTCTCGCGCGCGATCTCGCCCATCACCTCGAAGTCGATCTGCCGCGGGTACGCGCTGGCACCGGCGACGATCACCTTGGGCCGCACCTGCATCGCCTGGTCGCGCAGGGCGGAGTAGTCGATGCGGTGGTCGTCCGGCCGCACGCCGTACGCGGCTACCCTGTACAGGCGCCCGCTGAAGTTGACCGGCGAGCCGTGCGTCAGGTGCCCGCCCTCGGAAAGGTTCATTCCGAGCAGGGTGTCGCCGGGCTCCATCAGCGCGAAGTACACGGCCATGTTGGCCTGCGCGCCGCTGTGCGGCTGCACGTTGGCGTGCTCGGCGCCGAAGAGGCCGAGGAGGCGCTCCTGCGCCAGCCGCTCCACCTCGTCCACCACCTCGCACCCGCCGTAGTAGCGTTTTCCGGGGTACCCTTCGGCGTACTTGTTGGTGAGCACCGAGCCCATCGCCTCCAGCACCGCGCGGGAAACGAAGTTCTCCGAGGCGATCATCTCCAGCTGGTGCTCCTGCCGGGCGGCCTCTTCGCCGATCAGGCGGTGGATGTCCGGATCTGCGGCCCTCAACGCGTCTTGCATGTCTGTCTCCGTGCGGCGGCGGTCGTTCGGAAGCGCGGGAAGTTAGCGCAACGGGCGCCGCGGGTCGAGAGCGGGCTGCTTGGTTGTGAGGAACGGCAGGGCCCACGCGGAGGCGCGGAGACGTAGAGAGTGGCACGGCGGGTTCCGGATCGATCCTCGCCGCGTCTGAGCGCCATGATCTCGTCGGTGCTCATGCCCCCCTTGGCCCGCCGCCGCATGTGCTCAACGAACGAGCGTTCCCCTGCGGGCCTCCAGGCG
Source organism: Longimicrobium sp. (assembly GCA_030446945.1). Classification (GTDB taxonomy): domain Bacteria; phylum Gemmatimonadota; class Gemmatimonadetes; order Longimicrobiales; family Longimicrobiaceae; genus Longimicrobium. The sequence goes on from JAUJMI010000283.1 coordinate 1,773, forward strand.
CTACGCGAGGGCGGGGGGTGCGTCGGGCTCCGCGTCGTTCATCTCGCTCGCGAGAAACTCCACGTCGAAGCCTTCCTGCCGGATGCGCAGATCGTAGTACAGGACGGTCGTCACCACGCTGACGAACGGATAAATGATGCAGAGCACCAATCCGACCAGGGGCTCCGCGAACCGCTCGTCGATCCCCAGAAGCCCGACACCCGCGCCCAGACCGACGATGGCGCCCAGGAACACCACGCCGAAGATCACCCACGCCATGATCATCGTGGCCAGGATGTGGCCGACGTACCCCTTCGCCAGCGCGCGCGAGCGGCCGTACGACTTGGAGGCGCCGGCGCCTTCCAGCATCACGACGGCGGGCATCGCAAAGGTCCAGGCGTAGAAGATGAACGCGGGGATCACGAGCAGGAGGAGCCCGACAATGATCATGAGCCCCTGAATGAGTGCCGCTCCGAAGATGCTGCCGAAGCGTCTGAGGACCTCGCCTATGCTCCGCCGGATGTCCGTCTCCTCCCCCATGTAGATGTCCGACACGACGACCACCACCACCGTGCTCGCCACCAGCGTGAGGACGCGGTCCGCGATGCCCGAGACGGGGTGCCCCTCGGGCAACGCGAACGCGAGAAGGATGCTCGGCACGAGGAACACGGCCGACGCGAGCACCACCACGCCGTAGTGTGTGCGGAGGATCTGGAACGCGGCGTCCAGGATGTCGCCGGGGCCGCGGGCGCGGAGGAGGGGAGCCTGCATGGTTCTCCGGGTCGTGCGAGGTTCTGCGCGCGGGACGTGCGCGCGCGGGTGGGCGAAACGGCAACGAGGAGAAGCGCGAGGACAAGAACGGCTTGAACCACGCGCTTTCGAAACGCCTGGCGCCCTCACCCCGGCGGTGGATCCAGCGTCCAGAGATGGCAGCGCGCGGTGACGGTAGTGCCGTCGGGGGCGGGGAGCTCGATATGGCGGACGGGGCCCGCGGCCTCGGCGTACCCCTTCACCGCCAGCGATGCGCCCATCACCCGCTCGTCGCGCGGGAGGGTGCGCAGGACGTCCTGGCTGAGGAAGACGACCAGCTTGGCGCGCGGACGGGTGATGGCGACGTTGAAGCGGTTCGGGTTGAGGAGGAACGACGCCTCGCGCTCCGCGTACTCCCGGTCCGCCACGGCGTAGGAGACGACGATCATCTCGCGCTCGTTCCCCTGCATCCGCTCCACCGTGTCGACCACGGGAAGCTCCTCGCGCGGCCAGCCGCCCGCCACCAGCTCGCCCAGGATGGCGCTGTTCTGCGCGCGGTGCGGCGAGATGGCGGCGAAGGCGTGGGCGCGGAACGTCTCCGCCGTGTACGGGTCGCCGGTGGACGGGTCGCGCATCCCCGCACGCGCCAGGCGCGCGAGGCGGGCGACGAGGCCGCCCTCGAACGGGTTGCGGGCGGTGGCGCGCACGCCGTCGTAGGTGCAGAAGACCACGGCGTCGTCGGGGCGGAAGAAGACATCCCAGAGGAGCGCGTCCAGTGGGTCGATGAAGGCACCCGGTGCCTCCAGCGTGAGCCGCCAGTCCGGCACCTTGGAGACGAGCCCCGGATAGAAGACGCGGCGCGGATAGCGCACCAGCGCCCGGTTCATCCGCCGGCTCTCGCGCAGCATGAAGTGCCCGAAGTTCGCGGAGAAGTGCGAGAAGGCGGAGCCGAAGAGGGTGTTCTCCGCGTCGTAGCTGCCGCGGATGATGGGGGCGAGCTGCCGATCGTCGCCGCACAGGATCACCCGCCCGCCGCGGCGGATGGAAGAGAGCGCGATCAGCGAGTCTGCCACCTTCATCTGCGACGCTTCGTCGATCACGACGACGTCGAAGAGCGGGCGGACCGGCGCGTCGGCCGAATCCTCGCCTTCGTCCGCAGAGGCGGCGTTCATCGCACGCATCTGCTTCCACAGCGACCACACGGTGGAGCCCACCACCACCGGCTCGTTACGCGCGTCCGAATCGGCGAGAATGCGCTTGAGGTGCGTGTCAGGAGCGAGGGCGTCGAGGCCGTGCAGGTCGGCGTCGGCCTCGCTCCCGCGCCCCTCGAGTTTCACCAAGCGCAGCGGGTTGGAGATGCCGCTCCCGGCCAGCTCGCGCGCGATCCGCACCAGCACGTTGACGACGGCCCGGTGCGTGGCGGCGCTCACCAGGATGCGGCAAGGCCGCCCGGCGCGCTTCGCCGCCGCCGCGATGCCGATCAGCATCCACGCCAGCAGGTACGTCTTCCCCGTCCCCGGCGGCCCCCAGACGACGGATACTTCCCTGCCGAAGACAGCGCGCCACGCCTCCTCCTGCTCCGCGTTCAGCACCGGGCGACCGAAGGCGGCGCTCGCGGGCGCCACGGCGTCTTGCCACGCGGCTTCCGCGTCGAAGGGCGCCAGGAGCCAGCCGGCCGGCCGCTCGCCGCGCAGCACGCCCCGCACGAGTTCCGCCTCGCCGCGGCCGGCGGCGAGGGCGCGCAGGGTGGCGACGACGCGGCGGGTGTTGAAGTCGGCCTCCGCGCGGTCCAGCACGCAGACGCGGCCGAAGTCGATCAGACCTTCCTCTTCCGCGCGCGCGAAGCCGTACTCGGAGGCCAGCGTCATGCGCGGCGGATAGGCGGCGAGATCGTAGTCCACCAGCTCCGCGGCCAGCTTGCGGCGCAGCCACGGCTTGCGATGTGTCTCGGTGAGGGTACGCCCGTCGTCGTTGGTCAGCAGGAGCGCGAAGTCGCCGGGGCGGAGCTTGGCCTCGCGGCACTCGGGATCGAAGGAGAAGACGGCGCTGCCATCCTCGCGCATCTCCTCCAGCGCCACGCCGCTGATGCACTCGAAGCGGCGCGCGCGGTCGTGCGTGGGGAGCGCGTGCAGCGAGCGGATGGCCGTGCTCTCCTCCGCCGCCTCCAGCTCGGTGAGCATGCGCAGCGACTCCAGCAGCGGGTCCGCGATGGGATCGCCCGGTGACGGATTCGCCGCGAGGGCCGCGGGTTCCAGCTTCAGGCGCGGCTCGCCTTTGCGCCGCGCCGCGCGGTCGCGCACGGCGCGCACGACCGAGTCCAACGCCGCCAGCTTCGACTCCACCGTGCGCACGATCTCGGCGCGCACTTCGTCCGGACTCTGCTCCGCCTCGCCGGCGCGGAAGGGGCGGCGGTTCCAGACGTTGTGGATGCGCTCGAACGCCACCTGGCTGGAGAAGGGCGATCCGTACGTGCCGCGCGGGCGGTGTACCCACGGCTTCACCTCCGGCTGCAGCGCCTCGGAGACCCGCGCCAGCTCCCAGGCGTACGGTACCGGGATCGCGTAGAGCTCCGCCACCACGTCCAGCAGGATCGTCCCCGGCGCGGTGGAGGCCGGCCGCGCCCCGTCGCCGCCGGGAAAGAGGAGCGCGGCCATCGCGGCGATCGCCGGCTGCGCGTCCACGTCCCCCAGGTGGCGCTGAAGGAGCCCGCGCAGGATCTCCAGCTCCAGCGACTCGTAGACGAAGAAGTGCATCGAGCGCCCCGGCCCCGCCTCGCCGGCGAGCGCCGCGCCCAGGTGGCCG
>JAUJMI010000284.1:0-1510 GCA_030446945.1 Longimicrobium sp.
GCGCTGGTGGCGACCAGGGAGGACGCCTCGCACCTGGGCGGCGACGCGGAGCTCGAGTGGGCAGCGTCGGGGCGGCTGGGCGTGGTGGCCGGCATCCGCGCCGACCGCCTCCCCGGCGAGGCGGAGTGGACGGCGGACCCGCGGCTGGCCCTCGCCTTCAGCGCGGGGGCGTGGACGCTGCGCGCGGCGGGCGGCGAGTTCCACCAGGGGCGCTGGCGGACGCGCTTCGCCCTCCCTGACGCGGGCTCCCCGGCCGGTGTCCCCACGCGGGCGCGGCACCTGGTGGCGGGCGCGGAGCGTTCCGGCGAGCCCTCGCTCAAGGTGGAGGCGTACACGAAGTCGTACGGCCGCTACGCCGAATCCGGCGAGGGGCCGCGGGTGGCCGCCGGCCGCGCCACGGGGCTGGACGCGATCGTGCGCTGGAGCCGGCAGGGGCGGGTGAACGGGTGGGTGACGTACTCCCTCCTGCGGGGGCGGCTGGAGCTGGAGGACGGGCGGGTGGTACCCTCGGCGGTGGACGTGACGCACTCCTTTACCGGCGTGGCCACCGTGCGGCTTCCCGGCGAGCTGCAGCTGGGCAACACGCTGCGCTACGCCAGCGGGCGACCCTTCACCCCGCGCTCGGCCGGCCCACCCGGCGCGCCGCACGGCGACCGGCTGCCGCACTACCTGCGCCTGGACACCCGCTTCACCCGTCTCTGGACGGTGCGCGGGCGGATGCTGGTGACGTACGTGGAGATGCTGAACACCGCCGACCGCGCCAACATCGCCGGCTACAGCTACGACGACGCGGCGGACCGGCGCACCACCATCCCCAGCTTCTTTGGCCAGCGCACGGCCGTCCTCGGCGGCAGCGTCAACTTCTGAGCGGGGTCCCAGCCGATGAGCTCCCTTGCCGTCGCGGTCGCGTTCTTTGCGTGCGGAGTGGTCTTCTTCAGCACCGCGACGCTCCTCCTCTTCAACCCGCGCAGCCGCGGGGTGCGCTGGTACGCCCTCTTCCAGGCGGGGCTGATGGCGTGGCTGGGCGTGCAGGGATGGATGTTCGCGACCGGCGGCACGCGCGGGCCGCTCTTCTTCGGGATCATCCACATGCTCCCCGCGTTCTTCCTGGCCTTCGCGCTGGCGGAGGGGATGGAGCGGCCGGACTGGCAGGTGCTCCTGGCGGTCGGCGCGGGTCTCGTCCTCCTCCCCTGGGCCGCGCGCAGGGACGGCGGAGTGATGCTGGACTTGTGGCAGGTGGTGGCGTGGGTGGGGGGCACCGTGCTCATGGTGCGCTCCGGGATGAGGTCGAGGAAGGCGAAAGGGGCCGGGGAGCGCCGGCTGAGCATGGGGGTGGTGGGGGGGCTGGTGGCGGTGCTCCCGCTGGGGCTGATCGGCGGGGTGCTCACGCGGGGCGCGCACTCCGTCCACGCGCTGCCGCTGGCGATGGTGTGGATCCAGCTCCTGATCTTCGTGGGCGTGTCGCGGCTCCGCTTCTACGACATCGAGGTGCGCGCGTCCCGCACCGGCG
>JAUJMI010000284.1:1610-5254 GCA_030446945.1 Longimicrobium sp.
CGACGCCAAGCGCCGGCGCTACGCCGCCGTGATCCTGGAGGAGGCGGAGCGCGTGGAGCGGATCGTGGCCAACCTGCTGGGCTTCGCCCGGCGCGCCGCCGTCCGCCCCGAGCCCGGCGCGCGGACGCCGCTCGCGCCGCTCTTCGACGACCTCCTGCTGCTGGTGGAGGCGCACGCGCGCAAGGGCGGCGTCACCGTGGATGCGGATGCGGGGGGGAGCGTGGCCGCGGCGCCGCGGGAGGCGCTCGCGCAGGCCATCCTCAACCTCCTCCTCAACGCCATCCGCCACACCCCCGCCGGAGGCGCCGTGCACCTGGCCGCGCGCTTCGCGGAGGGCGAGCTGGAGGTGGTGGTGAGCGACACCGGGCCCGGCGTCCCCCCCGCCGAGCGCGAGCGGATCTGGGAGCCCTTTCGCAACGAGGGTGGGGGGACGGGGCTGGGGCTGGCCGTCGTCCGCCGACTGGCGCGCGAGCTGGGGTGGGAGGCGCGGGTGGGCGGCGCGCCCGGCGGCGGCGCGGAGTTCTCCATCCGCATTCCATCCCCACGGGCGCCGCGATGAAGATCCTGGTAGTGGACGATGAGCACTCGATCCGTTTCTCCCTGGCCGAGCTGCTGGAGGAGGCGGGGCACTACGTGCGCGAGGCCGAGCACGCGCCCGCCGCCCTCGCCGCGCTGGAGGATGCGCCGGCCGACCTGGTGATCTCCGACCTCTCGATGCCCGCCATGAGCGGGCTGCAGCTGCTGGAGGAGGTGCGCTCGCGCCACCCGGGCACCCTCTTCGTTCTGATGACGGCCCGCGGCGACGAGCGGCTGGCGGTGCGCGCCCTGCGCGAGGGGGCGTACGGTTACGTTCCCAAGCCGTTCGACAACGAGGAGATCCGCGCCATCGCCCGCCGCGCGCGCGAGCTCCTGGCCCTGCGCGCGGAGAACGTGCGGCTGCGCGAGGAGCTGGGCGGCGCCTTCCGCGGCCTCATCGGCGACTCGCCCGCGTTGCGCCAGGTGCAGAGCGTGGTGCGCCGCGCCGCCCCCACCGACGCCACCGTCCTCATCACGGGCGAGAGCGGCACGGGAAAGGAGGTCGTCGCCCGCGCCCTGCACGCGGAGAGCCGGCGCAGCGGCGGGCCGTTCGTGGCCATCAACTGCTCCGCCCTTCCCGGAGAGCTGATCGAGAGCGAGCTGTTTGGGCACCTGCGCGGCGCCTTCACCGGCGCCGACCGCGATCGCGCGGGGCTCTTTGAAGTTGCGGGTGGCGGGACGCTCTTTCTGGACGAGGTGGGCGACCTGGCCGCTCCCGCGCAGGCCAAGCTCCTCCGCGCCGTGGAGGAGCGGCAGGTGACGCCCGTGGGGGGCACCAGGCCGCTGGCCGTGGACGTGCGCGTGGTGGCGGCAACCAACCGCCCGCTGGAGCGCATGGCGGCGGAGGGCGGCTTTCGCGAGGACCTGCTGTACCGCCTGAGCGTGATCGGGCTTCACCTGCCGCCGCTGCGCGAGCGGCGGGAAGACATTCCGGCCATGGCGGCCCACTTCCTGGCCTTCTTCGCGGAGCGCCACGCCCGCCCCACCCGCGCCCTCTCCGAGGCGGCCCGCCGCGTCCTGCTGGCGCACGACTGGCCGGGGAACGTCCGCGAGCTGCGCAACGCGGTGGAGCGCGCCGTCGTGCTGGCCGAGGGCGAGACGATCGAGCCCCTCGACCTTCCTCCGGGCCTGGACACGCGCGCGCCGCTCAGCCCCGTGGATGCCGCCCTGGCGGACCTCACCTGGGCCGATGCCCGCGCGCGCGCCATGGACGCTTGGGAGCGCGGCTTCCTGGCCGCCGCGCTGGAGCGACACGGCGGCAACGTCTCCCGCGCGGCCCAAGCGCTGGGCATCCACCGCCAGAGCCTGCAGAAGCGGCTTCGCCAGATTGGGCTCGAACGCGCCTGAGGGGGGCTCACGCGGAGACACGGAGCCGCGGAGGGGAACTGCAACCCCATGGGTCACACAGAGGCACAGCGCCACAGAGAGGAACGGATCATGTCTCCCGCTCCGGAACTCTGCCCCACCTCCGCGGGTTGCATCACATGGAGGAGATGCCGTGCAGAGTCGCCCTTTGGGCTAGCTCTGCTACAGCCCGAGTCCGCGAAAATCTTAATCATCGTGGCCCGTCGCGCGGCCGGGCCACACAACACGCTGCGGCATATCGGGTTAGGCGAAAGCAGTGCAATAGCGCCACATTGATCCATGGCGGATTGCAAGGTGTTGCAAGGCTTGGATTTCCGCGCCGTTGCGCGGATCGGCGACCGAATCAACTCCGAACATTGCACACGTAAAACGCGATTGTTGACAAGGCTGGACGGGAGCTTTAGAGTGCATATCCCACTCCCAAAACCCAGCCGATCCCTCCCCAGGACAAGCGCATCCCCATGCTTACCGCCATCTCGCTGGCGGCGTCGCTCGGCATACTCACGCCCGCGTCGTTCGCATCAGAGCCGGACTCGTTCCGCGTCCGCACCGATCCCGGCGCCGCTCGCCACGAGCTCGCCGCGCCGTCGTCCGTGGGGATGAGCGCCACCGGTCTGATCCGCGCCGAGGACGCCGTCTACTCCGAGCTGCAGCGCGGGGCCTTCCCCGGCGCCGCCCTGGCCATCGGCCGCCGCGGCGAGATCGTGCTGGAAGAAGGGTTCGGCAACACGGGGCGCGGCTGGGACTCGGCGCCCGTCGATCCGGACGAGACGGTGTTCGACCTCGCCTCGCTCACCAAGGTGGTGGGGACGACGACGGCGGTGATGCTGCTGGTGGAGGACGGCAAGATGGGGCTGGACGAGCGCGTCTCGGCGTACCTGCCGGAGTTCTCGGGCGGGGGGAAGGAGTACGTGACGGTCCGCCAGCTTCTCACCCACACGGCCGGGCTTCCCGCCGGGACCGACGTGCCCTCCGGCCTGTCGCGCGCGCAGGCGCTCGCCCACGTGCTGCGCACACCGCTGGTGAGATACCCGGGCGGGCGGATGGAGTACTCGGACGTGAGCCCCGTCGTGCTCTTCGCCGCCGCCGAGCGCGCCGCGGGGGAGCCGCTCTACCACCTGCTGGACCGGCGCGTCTTCCAGCCGCTGGGGATGACCTCCACCTCGTACGTCTTCGGCCCCGACGGGTGCGGGCGCTGCGCGGGCACCTCCGGCAGGATGGGCGCCGCCTTCAAGGGCCGCGTGCACGACCCCATCGCGCGGCGCCTGGGCGGGATCGCGGGGAACGCCGGCCTCTTCTCCACCGCGCACGACCTGGCGCGCTTCGCGGGGATGCTGGCCAACGGGGGCGAGCTGGACGGGGTGCGCATCTTTCGCGCGTCCACGGTGAGACAGTTCGCCGTGCGGCAGCCGGGCGCCGGCACGCGGGCGCTGGGGTGGGACACGCCCCCGCCGGGGGGCGGCGGCGCGGCCGGCACGCGCATCTCCACCATCGCCTTCGGCCACACCGGCTACACGGGCACCTCGCTCTGGATCGACCCGGAGCGCGGCACCTGGGTGGTGCTCCTCACCAACCGCACCTACGACGGCGAGGACAACAACCGCATGCAGGCCCTCCGCCGCGCCGTCCACGACCGTGTGGCCGAGGCGACGGACCGCGGGTACCTGGCCGGGAACTGACGCCGGCGCGGGCCCCCTCCCCGC
>JAUJMI010000285.1:0-1266 GCA_030446945.1 Longimicrobium sp.
CTGGACCGGCTCTCGGACTTCCTCCTGCAGAGCGGTTTCGCGGGGGGCGCGTACGAGCATCCGTACTGGGGCGAGTTCGGCGGAGACGAGGGCGACCGCTCCATGGACTCGCTCAAGGAGGCTCTGCTCCGCGCGCTGATGGAGAGCGGCCAGCTCACGCCCGAGATGGTGGACGAGCTGAGCGGCCGCGGCGAGCCCAACGAGGAGGTGCGCCAGCAGATCGCCGAACTGTTGGACCGGCTGATCGAGCGGCTGGTGGAGGAAGGGTACCTCAACGTCAGCGAGCAGCCGCAGATGCCGGGCGGCTACACGGAGATGGAAGGGGCCGGCAAGACGGACCAGGCCCGCGAGGCCGCCCGCCAGGTGGAGTTCTCGCTGACGGGGAAGGGGATCGACTTCCTGGGCTACCGCACCCTCAAGGGGCTGCTGGGGGCGATGGGGAAGAGCTCGTTCGGCTCGCACGACACCCCGCACCTGGCCACCGGCGTGGAAGCCGAGGCCGCGAGCCGACCCTACGAGTTCGGCGACACGCTCAACCTGGACATCCCCGCCACCCTCAAGAGCGCGCTGGGGAGGAACGGGCTGGGCGACGACGGCACCATCGACCTGAGCTACGGCGACCTGTACGTCAACCAGGCGGAGTACCGCTCCAGCTGCGCCACGGTGCTGATGCTGGACACCAGTCACTCGATGATCCTGTACGGGGAGGACCGCTTCACCCCCGCCAAGAAGGTGGCGCTCGCCCTCACGCACCTGATCCGCACCCAGTTCCCCGGCGACACGCTGCGGGTGGTGACCTTTGGCGACGAGGCGGAGGAGATCCCCATGGGCGAGCTGGCGCGCGCACAGGTGGGCCCCTACCACACCAACACGGCGGCGGGGCTCAAGCTGGCGCGCCGGCTGCTCCTGGCGCAGAACAAGGACATGCGGCAGATCGTGATGATCACCGACGGGAAGCCGTCGGCCATCACCCTGCCGGGGGGGCGCGTCTACAAGAACTCGATGGGGCTGGACGCGCGCGTGCTGCGCGAGACGTTCCACGAGGTGGGGGCGTGCCGCAAGAGCGGGATCCTCATCAACACCTTCATGCTGGCGCGCGACCCGTACCTGGTGGCCTTTGTGAACAAGGTGAGCGAGATCGCGCGCGGCAAGGCGTACTTCACCAACACGATGACTCTGGGGCAGTACATCATGCGGGACTTCCTGCGCCGGAAGACCCGCAGGGCGGGGTAGCCTTTGGACGCGATCCGCGGCGCATCGGAGCTC
>JAUJMI010000285.1:1366-5244 GCA_030446945.1 Longimicrobium sp.
CTGGTGGCGGACTTCGTGTTCTGGACCCTGCTGGGGCTCCCCCTGCTGTTCGTCACCTACGGCGGGATCATGGGGGTGGGGGGCGCCACGGCGGCCGTCATCTTTCTCAAGCAGCCGCTCAACGGGCTGATCAACGCCCTGGCGGCCGAAACGCTCCTCCTGATTCCCGCCGTGCGCCACGGGCTGCGGGTGCGCGGGGCGCCGTCGCTGCGCTCGGCGCTGGCGGTGGTGGTGGCGCTGGCGGGGATCGTCCCCACCCTGAGCTTCGGCGTGTGGAGCGGCCGGCGCGAGTGGGAGCGCTCGCTGGAGCGCACCCGCGAGCGCCTGCTCCTGACCTCCGAGGCGCACGCCGCCCACCTGGGCGAGTACGTGAGGCTGCACACCGGCGCCGTGCGTACCATGGCGGGCCTGGCCGAGCGGCCGGCCGGGTGGAGCCCGGAGGCCGCGCGGCGCGAGCTGGAGGAGGTGCACGCGCAGTTCCCCGCCTTCGCGGGGGTTTTTCTGGCCGACTCGCGGGGGCGGATGGCGGCCTACGCGGGGGGGACCGGGGCGGTGGGGACCGACTACAGCGACCGCGAGTACTTCCGCCGCCTGCGCGCCACGCGCCTCACCGTCGTCTCCGAGGTGCTGCTGGGGCGCCGCACGCGCGCCCCCGTGGTGGTCATCGTGCACCCGGTGATGCTGGGCGACACGATGGCCGGCTTCGTGGGCGGGGCGTTGCGGCTGCGCGCCATCCCCCGCCCCTCGCCCACGCCTCCCATGGACGACCGGCTGCGGGTGGCCGACGCACGCGGGCTGGTGCTCTTCGACACGCATGCACCCTACGCCCCCGGCGAGGCGCCGCGTTCCATGCGCGATTCCACGTCGTTCGCGGCGATCACGGCGGTGGGCGTGCGGGGCACCACCACCTACCGCCGCGGCGACGCGCGGGTGCCCGCCTCGCGCGCGACGGCGCGGATGATGGCCGGGGTGGCGCAGGTGCCCGGTCTGGAGTGGCGCGTGTGGACGGAGGAGCCTTTTGCCGAGATCCAGGCGTTCGTGGCCGATTCGTACGTGCGCCTCCTGTCGCTGCTGATCGGCGTCACGCTGGCCTCGCTGGCGCTGAGCAACGCGCTGGCGAGGTACATGGCGCGCCCCCTCCTGCGCATCCGCGGCGCGTCGGCGGCGCTCGGCTCGGGGGATCTGGAGGCGCGGGTGGGCCCCCTTTCAGAGGCGGCCCCCACCGAGATCGCCGCCCTGGGGCGCGACTTCGACCGCATGGCCAACGCCCTGGGCCGCCGCGCCGAAGAGCTGGAGCTGCTGGGCGAGATCGCCCGCTCCCTCGCCTCCACGCTGGACCCGGCCGAGGTGCTGCGCCGCGTGACCGATGCCGCCGCCCGCCTGGTGGACCCCGACGGCTGCGGAATCGTACTGCTCCAGCCCGGCGGCGAGTCGCTCAAGATGGACGACTCCGCGCTGGGGCTGCTGGCGGGGTCGGCCGGGAGCGAGCTGCCCGTGCAGGGCTCGCTTTCGGGGTGGGTGGTGACGACGGGCGAGCCCGCGCTGGTGCTGGACGTGCGCGACGACGAGCGCGTCCTGCATTCCCACGCCGACCTGAGCGCCACCGGCTCGGTGATCTGCGCGCCGCTGAAGGGGCGCTCGGGACCGCTGGGCGCGCTCAGCGCCGTGCGGGGCCGCGACGGCCGGCAGCCCTTCTCCCTGAGCGACCTGCGCCTCCTGGAGCGGCTCGCCCGCCACGCCGCGGTCGCCGTAGAGAACGCGCAGCTCCTGGAGGCGGCGCAGGAGGCCAGCCGCGCCAAGAGCGACTTCATCGCGACGATGAGCCACGAGCTGCGCACCCCGCTCAACGCCGTGCTGGGGCACCTTGAGCTGCTGGAGCTGGAGATCCACGGCCCGCTCACCCCTCAGCAGCGCGAGGCGCTGGGCCGCATCGACACGGCCGCGCGCCACCTGCGCGGCCTGATCGAAGAGGTCCTTTCCTTCGCCCGCCTGGAGGCCGGCCGCGCCGAGGCGCGCATCGAGGAGACGGACGTGTGCGGGCTCGCGTCGGAGGTGGCGTCGGTCATCGAGCCGCTGGCCACGCGCAAGGGGCTGGAGCTGGACGTGGTGACCTGCGATCCGCCCGCGCGCATCCCCACCGACCCGGACAAGGTGCGGCAGATCCTGATCAACCTGGCCGGCAACGCGGTGAAGTTCACCGAGACGGGAAGCGTCCGCATCGCGGTGGGTGAGCACCCGGACGGCGTCGCCCTCGCCGTCGCCGACACCGGCCCCGGGATCCGCCCGGAGGAGCGGGAGCGCCTCTTCCGCCCCTTCGAGCAGCTCCAGAGCGGATTCTCGCGCCCCCACGGCGGCACGGGGCTGGGCCTCTACCTCTCCGGCCAGTACGCCGAGCTGCTCGGCGGCCGCATCGACGTGGAGAGCGAGCCGGGAAGCGGGAGCACGTTCACCCTCTTCCTGCCGCTGACCCCACCGATCCCCCCCGAGCCGGAGGAAGCGTGACGCCCCCAGGTTCCCCCACACCGATCCCGTAGGGGCGCGATTCATCGCGCCCTCCCTTGCCACCACCTCGACCACCGGGTTCCCCGCAGATCGTAGCGGGCGCCGCGCGTGGCTGCCCCTGCCCGCCCTCGCGCCACCCCATGCACCGCGCCGGGATGCACGCCTACGCCCCTCCCCCAGCGGTCTGGGGGAGGGGCCGCGAGGTGGCGACCGGGGAAGGGCCTGCAATCCTCGTCACCGCGTACCAGATTCCGTTCCCCGTTCCCCGTTCCCCGTTCCCCGTTCCCCGTTCCCCCGTCGTCCCCCTACCCGTCGTGCACCGGCAGCCGCACCGTGAACGTCGTCCCCGCCCCGGGCTCGCTCCGCACCTCGATGTCGCCCCCCATCAGCTCCACCAGGCGGCGGGCGACGCTCAGCCCCAGGCCGGTGCCGCCGGCGCGGCGCACCAGGGGGTGCTCCACCTGCCAGAACGGCTCCCAGATCCGCTCCATGTGCTCCTGCGCGATCCCGATCCCCGTGTCGGTGATGGCGATGGCGAGCATCGAGTGCTCGCGGCGCGCCTCCACCCGCACCTCGCCCGACTCGGTGAACTTCACCGCGTTGGAGAAGAGCGTCTGCAGCAGGCGCCGCAGGCGGGCCGGATCGGTGAGCGCCATGCACAGATCCTCCCCCTCCTCCACCCTGAGCGCCAGCCCCTTGGCGCGCGCGGCGGGCTGCGCCTCCGCGGCGGCGTAGCGCAGGGCGGCGGACACGTCGACGGGCTGCAGGTGGGGAGCCTCCGGGCCGCTCTCCAGGCGTGTGTAGGAGAGCAGCTCGTCGATCAGCTGCAGGAGCTGGCGAGAGGCGGCCTGGATGCGCTCCACGTGGCGGAGCTGCACGCCGCTCAGCGCCCCCGCGTCGCCGTCGTGCAGGAGGTCGGCGAAGCCGGTGATGGCGTTGAGCGGCGTCTTCAGCTCGTGCGAGACGACGGCCAGGAAGTCGGTCTTGGCGCGCGACGCGGCCTCGGCCTCGGTGCGGGCCACGCGCTCGCGCAGCAGCAGGGCCTCGCGCTCGGCTTCGGCGCGCTTGCGCTCGGTGATGTCCTCGGCGATGCAGTAGACGCCGATCAGCTCCCCCTCCACGCGGATGGGGACGAAGGTGAGCCGCACCCGCACGCGCCTTCCCACGCGGTGGATCAGCGACGTCTCGCCGTACCCCGGCTCCCCGGCCGCGGCGCGGTCGAAGAGGTCGTGCACCATTTCGCGGTCCTCCCCCGACACCAGGGGCCAGAAGGAGAGGGCCACGAGGTCGTCCTCGGGGTACCCGGCCAGCGCGGCGGCGGCGGGGTTGGCGGTGCGCAGAGTGCCGTCCAGGTCGAACGAGCAGATGGCGTTGGG
>JAUJMI010000286.1 GCA_030446945.1 Longimicrobium sp.
TCCGGATATCCGACCTCGAAGTCGCAGTCGCGGAAGCGCATGGTCGAGTTCTCCGCGTAGAGGAAGAACGGCGCCTTCGCCACGATGTCGCGCCCGGTGACCGTGGAGCCCTCGTGGACGCCGATGTCGAAGTCGCCGGCCAGCAGCCGGAGCCTCGTCAGGTGCAACTCCACCCTGAGGGCGCCACCAAAGCCGCGGCCGTCGACCTCCACGTCGATCCCGGTCGGGTCGCGGGTCCCGCGCGTGGTGAAGGTGTGCACGTCCGCCCTGGAATACCCGCCGGTCAGCACGAACCCGCCGCGGAACACGTCCACCGCATCGCAGTTGTACACTTTAGCCGCGACGTTGGTGTACACGGAGATGCCGTCCGCGACCCCGTTGCGCAGATGGCAGTCCTCCACGACCGCGCGCAGCCTTCCACGCCGCGCCGGGTCTCCGTAGAGGAAGACGAGGTGCGCCTGCTCCAGCTGGTGCTGCTGGTACGGGCCCTGGTTGGACGAGCTCCCATCGAAGGTGAGGCCGCGGATGATGAGCGGCCTGGAGTCGGCGTCCCCCGAGTACAGCACCCGTTCGGTGGTGAAGGTGCGGGCCCACTTTCCCTGCATGGGCGGGCGCGTGATCACCGCGCCGAACCCCTCGTAGGTGATCCCCTCGCGGATGTTGACCGAGGTGACGCGGTATGTGCCGCGCGGAAAGACGACCACCCCGCCGCCGCGCGCGTAGACGGATTCGATCGCGCGCTGGATGGCCGGGGTGTCGTCCGCCGCCCCGTCTCCGCGCGCCCCGAAGTCGCGCACGCTCACCAGCGCCCGCCGGTCGTCGTCAACGATCGTATGCGTGAAGACCGCGTTGCGCCCCAGCGTCGCCCCCGCGGGCCCCGAGAGCTGGATGCGCACGCTCTCGTCCGTCTCGTTGATGCTGTCGTTGGCGACGGCGATGCGGATCGTCTGAGTGGTGGTGCCCGCCGGGAAGACGAGTGTCCCGGGCGGCAGCGTGAAGTCCTGCCCGCTGCCGTGCGGAACGGCGTGCGCCGTCCCGCCTGAGACGGCGTAGCGAACCGTCACGCGTTGCGCCGACGCCTCGCTCAGCCGCACCACCACGACCGCCGCCGCCTGACGTTCCGGCGCACTACCCGCCCCCCCGGCGAAGCCCACCGCCGGCACCGGAAGCCCCGCCTTCGCGCCGCCCTCCGGCCCCGCCGCCGCCGCGATGCGGGGCAGCCCGGAAGCCATCCACCCCCCCCCGCCCGCCAGCAGCAGCCCCGCCGCGCCCACCACGACGCGGCGCGAGGCCGAACGCCGAGGAACGCCGTTCTGGTGCCCGCTCATAACCCACGCTGCGCGAATGGGGCGGAGGACCGAAGAAATCCCCGTGCCGATCTGGACTGTGTCATGGCCGCACCTGGCACACGCTTCATCATGTGAGCACTAACCCCGCCGGCGGGACGAACCTAGCACGCGCCAACCTGCACGTTCAGTGCTCGGGACGCACCGAGTTGCCTCTGCGGTGTGCGAGGCTGTCTCAGCCGCCCCAACCTCCAGCTGGAAGGTGTCGTGCCGGGGCTACGGCTGCGAAGCCACGGGACCGAAATCCTGCGGGCCCATGATCTGGTGGACCTCGGCCTCGCCCTCCCAGCCGGGCCAATACTCCCCGTGCAGATTGATAAGCCACACGGCACCTTCGACGGCCTCTTCCCGCGAGTTCGCCGCGACGATCCCGTACCCGCCCCCCACCTCCTTGGTTTCGCTGAACGGCCCATCGACCACGCTCACCGCCCGCCGTACAGCCGCACGCGCGTGCTCATCGCCGCCGGGGCCTGGCTGACGGCGTCGACCTCGTTCTATCCCCGATTTGGAACCTGGTCCTGTGCCGCTCACAACAATGGTAAGCCGTTGACGCAGGTGGCCGAGCTGCTGTCGGACGACGAGTACCGCGCCTGCAGGCCGTGCTTCTGGCCCGCCCGGGTGCCGGCCGGGTGATCGTTGGAACCGGCGGGGGTCGCAAGGTGCGTTGGGCGGTCGGGGGGACGTGGAAACAGCGGCGGAGTGCGCGCGATCTACTACTGGGCGAGTGCCCGTGGAATGTTCCTGATGCTGATCGTCTGTTCGAAGAACGAGCAGGACGCGCTCACGGAAGCGCAGATACAGGCGCTCCGAGAAGTGATTGATGGAATGGAATGAGTGTCTCGACCTCCGCTGCGCCCACCAACTGCTACCGTTCACCCGCAGCCCATAATGCGTGACGAACTTTACAATGAGCTGATGGAGAGGGCCCGTCAGGGCGCGGCGATCATGGGCGGGGAGATGGGCGCTTCACGCGTGTTCACGGCCGAGGACGTAGACGTCGCGTCGTTGCGAGAGCGGTTGGGGCTTTCGCAGCTCAAGTTCGCGGCGTTGCTGGGAATTAGTGTGGGCACGCTTCGCAATGGGGAGCAGGGACGCCGCCGGCCGGAGGGCCCTGCTCGGGTCCCGCTGCGCGTCGCCGCTCAGAACCCGGAGGCGGTGCTGGCCGCATCGACCGCTATCGCGGCTGGCGGCCGTTAGAAGCTCGCGCCGCCGGAGCGCCGCAGAGTCCACCTCGCTGAGACCAGGAACCGGGGGGGCACACACCCATACATGGAAAGCGACCCCCCCATCGACCACGACAAACCCGGCCGCTCTACCCTGTGAACGCCTAGTTTCGGGTCAAGCTCACGGGAGCCGCATGCGAGCGCAGCGGAAATCGTAGCTTGCGCCAGCGCTCAGGCGCGATCAACAGGCCCAAGGCAGCTCCCAGCGGCGGGCCATAGAAGAGCCCGCCCACAGGCGCCATATTCGCTCCGCCCTTTGTGGGGCAGACGGCAACACATACGAACCCGAGGCCCACCCCTGCCACCAGGCCGAGGAAGGCGCCTCTCTCCGCGCCGGCGCCGCGGCTCCGCCCCAGGCTGTGTTCCAGGGACGCGATGGCCGTGAACGGGAGGGCGATCTGACCCCCCGCGTCGTCCAGCATTGTCAGGGAATCGGAGCCCAGCTCCGCCACGCGGCCGGTGACGCGCCGGTCAAAAGTCTCCGGTGCGCTGACCCGGATACGCATGCCCGCACTCAGTTCGTCGGTCGAGACCTGCGCTGCGAGCCTGCCTGAGACCAGCAGGAGAAGAGCGCAGAAAAGATAGAGACAGCGCATGATCGGCTCCTTAGCCATGGTCATGGAGCGTGGGGGAGATCCGTCGTGTCCGGAATCCGCTGCCATCGCTCTCCAGGCGAACGCGAGGCCCATAGTGCTCCTCCGAGAGGACCCAGACTGAGACCCACCATAGCCAAGCCGGCGCCTGATCCTTCGTCGAACGCGTTGGCTACGACGGCCATCCCCATCCACACCCGGAAGCCGTATCGCGCGCCGCGCGGAGGCCCTTCCCGGCTGAGCTCCCGCTCGGATCGTATACGAACGAGTTCCCGATAGCACCCACGTCTTTGCCGACTGCACAGGTGGTTGCGCCGGGACAGGAGCTTGGGAACACACCCGTTGGAACAACGCTACGCTGCCCCCGACCAGCACCAATCCACTTGCTCCGTCCATGGGCAACGCGGCCGCGGCAATCATCAAGGTGCGCACCCTGGAACCTCTCTTCGGGAAGGTGGACGTTCAGCCCGGAGCAATCACCCTGTTTCGAGCAGCAGAGGATGGGTGCACCTCCGCTGTTCCCTACGTTCATTAGGTGGACGACCGTGCGCCGTGGTGCTGCGGGGGATTGCCTACGGTGTCACTTCCGGAATACCACCGCAGTGCCCTCGATAGTATAGCTCAACGTGCCGCCGTTGACGGTGCCCTGGTACGAGAACGCCGGCTCCCCAGCGCTCGCGGGTACCGTGAACTGGACCGAGCTGCCGTTCCGCGCGTAGGTCCCGTTCTCGCTGGAACTTTCGTTCATCGGGGCACCAGCCGCGGGAATGATGCGGAGGTTCAGCGTCTCCGTATACGAGTTGTCGGCGCGCAGAACCATGCTGCCACTCGTCACCTCCACCCGGCCTTCGGAGCTTTGGAACACCGTCACGGGTGGCGCCGTGGCATTGACGGTGGCGAGCGTGTAGGTGCCGGTGATGTCGGATTCACCCGAACTCGTGGGGTTGTCGCCGCACCCGGAAAGTGTGACGGCCAAGAGGGCGAAGAGGGTGGCGAAAGCGGGACGAAACATGGAACCTCCTGAGGGGGTGTGGGCCACCTGGCGCGGGTGCCACCCGCGTCCCGGATGGCTGTTGATGGGCGATTTGCCGCGTCGGTGCGGATGTCTGCGCACCGCCCGCGACTTACGGGCATTATCCCGCCCGCACTGGTGACCGAGTATAGGCGCGCCTAGCGACCTATCCTATACGTACCCCTACGTAGCCCCCACTCTCCGCGTACGTAGGCCCACCACACCGCACCGGCATCCGGATTCGGTGCGCGCCAACCCCCACGCGCCGCCCCACACGCGGACGGGTTCAGCATACGAACGCCGAACATCGGCGGCTGCTGAGTGGCGTCTCGCCTCACAGGCGACAAAACAGCGCGGGCTCTCGTTTCGGATGGTGAATCCGCGAGAACCCGCGCCTCGTCTGGTTGTTGGAATGTTTCGCTTGAACAGCCGCTCCGAGTCCACCAGGTCGACATGGCGGTTGGCGGCGGTGTCGTCAAGCAGCACTCCCCGGAGGGGGTTGTAGACTTTGGGCCTGCCGGTGCGCGTGAGCCACGGGAAGAACGGGCAGGAGCAGCGCCAGCAGGATTCCGAGGAGCGGCCCGGCCGTCGCGGCCCCTGCCTCCCGGGCCTGCAGATAGAGGAGGAGATTGCCTCCCAGGAGCACTCCACAAGAGTAGAGGAAAAGAATCTTCCCGACGGTCCACGTGAGCCTGGCTTCCATCGCTCCCTCCTGCACACGAAGGTAGGTAACGGATCCCCGCTGTTCATCCGCCGAAGCCGAAGTGCCTGCGGCCGGCCAGTACGGGGCGGCGATCCAACGCTAAAATGGAGAATTGCTGCACACAAGGGGCCGGCCCCGATGAACCCCGCCCCGCGTCCGATCCGGCGGCCCGCGACGCGGGTGTTGCGCGCTGGAGCAGGTGGCTGGGTCCCAGGCTCGAGCGCCAAACAAGGCGGGTGCGGCCGGCCAACGCCGCTTCGCACCGCGGCGAACGGGTCCGTTGACAACCTCCCCTGGTGCGGACACACTCTTTGGACGCGCCTCGCGGCCGCCCGCCTGCCCATCC
>JAUJMI010000287.1 GCA_030446945.1 Longimicrobium sp.
CACGTCACCAAGGGCGGCGGGATTGCGGGGCCCAAGACGCTGGAGCACATCGTGGACACGGTGCTGTACTTTGAGAGCGCGGGCGGGCTGGACAACCGCGTGCTGCGCGCCACCAAGAACCGCTTCGGCGGGGTGGACGAGATCGGTGTTTTCCGGATGACGGCCGAGGGACTCGTCCCGGTCGGCAACCCGTCCGAGCTCTTTCTCGGCGAGCGTACGCAGGGCACCTCCGGTTCCGCCGTCGTGGCCACGATGGAGGGGACCCGCCCGCTCCTGGTGGAGGTGCAGGCGCTGGCCGCAAAGGCCTCATACGGCGCGCCGCAGCGCGTGAGCACCGGGCTCGACCACAAGCGGCTGGCGCTCCTGCTGGCGGTGATGGAGAAGCGCGCGGGGATCCCGTTCGGGCAGCTCGACGTCTTCCTCAACGTGGTCGGCGGGCTGCGGCTGGCGGAGACGGCGGGGGACGTGGCGGTGGCGGTGGCGCTCGCGTCCAGCGTCTTCGACCGGCCGGTGTCGGCGGACGCGGTGTTCATCGGCGAGCTGGGACTGGGGGGCGAGCTTCGCCCCGTGGGGCAGATGGAGCGGCGGCTGGCGGAGGCGGCGCGGATGGGCTTCAAGACCGCGTATCTCTCGCCGCGCGCCCGCCCGCGGAAGCCGTCGGCGGGGATCCGCATCGTGGAAACTGAGGACGTGAAGGCCCTTGTCGAACGTATCTTCGGCTGACGCGCCGCGAGCCGCCGCGGTGGTCGTGGCGGGGGGCTCGGGGCGGCGGATGGGCGGCGCCGTCCGCAAGCAGTACCTGGAGGTGGGCGGCGCTCCCGTCCTGCTGCGCGCCGTGATGCCGTTCGTGGACCACCCCGCTGTCGGCACCGTCGTGGTCGTCCTGCCGCCTGAGGACGTCGACGCGCCGCCGAGCTGGCTCGCGGGGCTCCCGGTGGCGATCGTGGCGGGGGGCGCGGAACGCGGAGATTCGGTGTGGAACGGGCTCCTCGCCACGCCTGGCGACGCGCCCGCGGTGCTGGTGCACGACGGGGCGCGGCCGTTCGTCTCCGCCGGGATCATCGACCGCGTGCTCGCCGCCTGCTCCCAAGGCGGTGCGGTCGCGGCGGTTCAGGTTACGGACACGGTAAAGGAAGTCGGGCCGGACAGGATCATTTGCGGCACCCCCGACCGCGAGCGCCTCTGGCGTGCGCAGACGCCGCAGGGGTTCCCGCGCGCCGCCCTCCTCCGCGCCTACCAGCGCGCCCGCGCGGAGGGCGCCGCGGCCACCGACGACGCGGCGATCTTCGAGCGGTACGAGGGGTCCGTGCGCGTGGTGGCGGGCTCCGAGCGCAACATCAAGGTCACGCGTCCGGCCGATCTGCTGATGGCGGAGGCGCTTGCCCTTGCTCCGGACGCGGGAGCGGGTGAATGATGAAAGAGGACGCCAACACGCCGCCGGCCGCGCCGCGACTCCGCGGGTGAGCCGCGCGCCTCAACCCTGTCGCACCATGACCGATCCGGCCGGCGATGCGCCGACCACCGCCACCTTCAACATCCTCTTCGTCTGCACCGGCAACACCTGCCGCTCGGCGATGGCGGAGGGGATCGCCCGGCGCGAGCTGGAGGAGCGCGGGTGGCGCCACGTGCGCGTCGCCTCGGCGGGGCTCTCGGCGCGCGACGGCGACAGCGCGGCCGGCAACGCCGTCGCGGTGGCGCAGAGGCACGGCGTGGAACTGGACACGCACCGCACCCGCGCGCTGACGCCCGACCTGCTGGAGCGCGCGGACCTGGTGCTGGCCATGAGCCCGGGGCACCTGGACGCGGTGCGCCGTTTCGGCGCGGGCGAGAAGGCGGCGCTCCTGTCCTCCTTCGCCGCGGGCGACGACCCGCGCGCGCGCGGCGTCCGCGACCCCTTCGGCGGCCCGGTGCAGGCGTACGAGAACACCTACGCGGAGCTGCGGCGGCTGATCGGCGGAGCGCTGGACCGGCTGGCGCCGATTCTCCACCCGTGACCGTGGTCCCGAGTGCCTCCACGCGGCTCTTTGGGCTGCTGGGCGACCCCGTATCGCACTCGCTCTCCCCCGCCTTCCAGAACGCCGCCCTGCGCGCCGCCGGGCTGGACGGGGTGTACGTCGCCCTCCGCTGCGCGCCGTCCGAGGTCGAGGGGCTGATCCGCGGGATCGCGCGAGCGGGCGGCGGCGGCAACGTCACCGTCCCGCACAAGGAGGTCGCCGCCGCCGCCGTCGACCGGCGCACCGCGACGGTGGAGCGCACGGGTGCGTGCAACACCTTCTGGCTGCAGGACGGCGAGGTGTGGGGCGACAACACGGACGTAGCCGGCGCCCGCGCCGCCATCCGCGCCGTCGCGGGGGAGGAGACGCCCGAATCCGTCCTCTTGATCGGCGCGGGGGGCGCGGCGCGCGCGGCGCTGTGCGCGCTGGAGGGCTCCGCCCGGCGCGTCGCGCTCCTGAACCGCGGCCTCGAACGCGCGCACGAGCTCGCCGCGCGCTTCGCCTCGGAGTCGCTGCGGATCGAGGTCCTTTCGCTGGACGCCGACCTCTCGGATCGGCGCTTCGATCTCGCGATCAACTCCACCTCGCTCGGCCTTCGCCCCAGCGACCCGCTTCCCTCCACGGGGGGCGCGCGATTCGCCGCCGCGCTGGACCTGGTCTATGCGCCGAACGGCACGCCGTGGGTGCACCACGTGCGCGCCCACGGCATCCCCGCCGCGGACGGCAAGGAGATGCTGCTGCAGCAGGGCGCCGCCGCATTCCGCCGCTGGTGGAGAGCCGAGCCGCCCGTCGATGCGATGCGCGCGGCGTTGGGCTGGGGCTGACGGACGCTGGTTCAGAGGTGAGGCTGGTTCGGTGCAGACCGCGAGGGCGGAGCGGGGAGGGCACGGGCAGCCATGTGGGACGGCCCCTACGAGGTTGGGGCCTGAGGCGTGGGTCGAGGAGGGCGGAGGGAGGGCGCGATGATTCGCGCCCGGCGAGACGCCTGCGCGGCGCGCGGATTTCGCCCCCTCTCCCGATAACAGGGGGCACAGCCCTCTCCTGGTATCGGAAGAGGGGGCAGCGAGTGTAACGAGCGGGGGTGAGGGCCGCCCCCGCCTTCCCATATACCCGATGCCAATACCAACCTTGCTCCGCGACACGTGGGCCGGAGCCCTGGACCTGGTGTTCGCGCCGGTGTGCGTGGGGTGCCGTGAGCCGGTGCCGACCGTGGACTCGCGGCGGATCGTGTGCCGGCTCTGCTGGATGAAGTGCAGGCCCCTTCCCGTGCCGCGCTGCGCGCGGTGCTGGAGCCCGGTGGACCCGCACCGCGAGCCGTCGCCGGTGTGCCGCACCTGCGACGAGTGGCCGGCGGGGGTGCGCGCCATCCGCTCAGCCTTCGCCATGGGCGAGGTGCCGCGGGCGCTGGTGCACGCCCTGAAGTACGGCGGCTGGTCCGCGGCGGCGGAGCCGATGGCGGCGAGGATGGCGGCCATGGAGTGGCCGCGCGACACCGTGGACGAGGCTCGGCTGGTGGTGCCCGTGCCCACCAGCGCGGCGCGCACCCGGGAGCGCGGGTACAACCAGGCAGCGCTCCTGGCGCGCGGATACGCGGCCAAGACGGGGCGCGTGACACGCGAGGACGTGCTCGCGCGGGTGCGCGCCACGGCCACCCAAACGGCCTTGCATCCGGGGGAGCGGCGGGCTAACGTAGCGCGCGCTTTCGCCGTGCCGGCCGGCCGGGCGGCGGAGCTGCGCGGCGAGCACGTCATCCTGGTGGACGACGTGTGGACCACGGGAGCCACCGCGCTGAGCTGCGCGGAGGCGCTCGTGGAAGCCGGCACCCGAGCGGTGAGCGTGGCCACCTTCGCCCGCGTCGTTCCCGAGCTGGAGCGAAGCTGACGCGCCGCCCCAACGTACCCGAGAGAGAGGCCATGGCAATTCGCGTCGCCATCAACGGATTCGGCCGCATCGGCCGCAACGTCCTTCGTGCCGCCAAGCAGGCCGGCGCCACCGACATCGACTTCGTGGCCGTCAACGACCTGACGGACACCGAGACCCTCGCGCACCTCCTGAAGTACGACTCCGTCCACGGCCGCTACCCCGGCACCGTCGAGGCGCGCGAGAGTTCGCTCCTGGTAGACGGCGACGAGCTGCGCGTCTTCGCGGAGAAGGACCCCGCCGCGCTCCCCTGGGGCGACCTGGGGGTGGACATCGTGATCGAGTCGACCGGGCGCTTCACCAATCGCGGGGACGCCGCGAAGCACATCCAGGGCGGCGCCAAAAAAGTGATCATCTCCGCGCCGGCCAAGGGTGAGGACATCACCATCGTGCTGGGGGTCAATGAGGACAAGTACGACCCCGCCAACCACCACGTCGTCTCCAATGCGTCCTGCACCACCAACTGCCTGGTGCCGGTGGTGAAGGTGCTCCGCGACTCGTTCGGCTTCAAGCGCGGGGTGATGACGACGATCCACTCGTACACCAACGACCAGAACATCCTGGACCTGCCGCACAAGGACCTGCGCCGGGCCCGCGCCGCCGGCGTCTCCATGATCCCCACCACCACCGGCGCCGCCAAGGCGACCGCGCTGGTGATCCCCGAGGTCAAGGGGAAGATCGACGGCTTCGCCATCCGCGTCCCCACGCCCAACGTGTCGCTGGTGGACCTGACGGCCGAGCTGGAGCAGGAGGTCGACGCCGCCGCCGTGAACGACGCGCTGCGCGCCGCATCGCAGGGCCCCATGAAGGGGATCCTGGGCTTCGAGGAGTCGGAGCTGGTGTCGGTGGACTACATCGGCAATCCGCACTCGTCCATCGTGGACGCGCCCTCCACCAGCGTGACGGCCGGGCTGGTGAAGGTCGTCGCCTGGTACGACAACGAGTGGGGCTACTCAAACCGCTGCGTGGATCTGGCGCGGTTCATGGGGGAGAGGCTGTAGAGCGAGGCCGCTTGCATCGGTGAAAAGGGTGCGTCGGTGCGTGGGTGCGTCAGTGCGCGGGCAACCGCGATCACCGGGCGCACTCACGCACTGACGCACTCACGCACTTCATCACGGGAAGCATGAACAGGAAAACCATCGCCGACCTCCGCGCCGACGAGATCCAGGGGCGCCGCGTGGTCGTTCGCGTAGATTACAACGTGCCGCTGGACGACGCGGGCAAGATCACGGACGACACGCGTATCCGGGCCACCCTTCCCACGCTCGACTCGCTCCTCCAGCAGGGCGCCAAGGTGGTGCTGCTGGC
>JAUJMI010000288.1 GCA_030446945.1 Longimicrobium sp.
CTCCCCTTTGTCATCCTGAGGGAGCCGCGCGACGAAGCTCCGCGCGGCTTCCCGAACTCCTGCGGCCACCGGAGGATCTAGCCGGCGATGCAAGAGGCCGGCGCGACTGGCCGGCCTCTCGGAACGCGCAGTAGATCCTCGCTCCACGCCACAGGATGGAGCAGGGGAGAGGACGGAGGAGCGCTTCGCACAGGTCCCGATCAGTCCCTGATCCCGAGCTGATCCAGAATGAACGCATACCGGATCGCCGTTTCGCGCAGCGCGTCGTAGCGGCCGGAGGCGCCGCCGTGGCCGGCGCCCATATTGGTGCGCAGGAGGAGCGGGTTGGAGTCGGTCTTATGGGCACGCAGCTTGGCGACCCACTTCGCCGGCTCCCAGTACGCCACGCGCGGGTCGTTGAGCCCGGCCGTCACCAGCATCGCCGGGTACGCCTTGCGCTCCACGTTGTCGTACGGCGAGTAGCTCTTCATGTAGCCGTAGTACTCGGGCTGGCTCGGGTTCCCCCACTGCAGCCACTCGCCCGTGGTGAGGGGGATCGAGGCGTCCAGCATCGTGTTGATCACGTCCACGAACGGCACGTCGGCCACCACGGCCCGGAAGAGCTCGGGGCGCATGTTGACCACGGCGCCCATCAGCAGCCCGCCCGCGCTCCCGCCGCGGATGGCCAGGCGCTCGCGCGACGTGTACTTCTCGCCGATCAGGTGCTCGGCCGCGGCGATGAAGTCCGTGAAGGTGTTGCGCTTGTTGAGGAGCTTGCCCTGGTCGTACCAGTGGCGCCCCATCTCCTGCCCTCCGCGCACGTGGGCGATGGCGTACACCACCCCGCGGTCCAGCAGGCTCAGGTTGTTGGACTGGAAGTTGGGATCGGTGCTGCTGCCGTACGAGCCGTACGCGTACAGCAGGAGCGGCCGCCGTCCGTCGCGCACCAGGGGCTTGCGGTACACGATGGAGAGCGGGATCATCGTGCCGTCCGCCGCGCGCGCCCAGCTTCGTTCGGTGGCGTACTGCGAAGGATCGTAGCCCCCCACCACTTCGGTCGCCTTCTTCAGTTCGCGCGTGCGCCGCGCCATGTCGAAGTCGTACACCGCCGGTGGCGTCACCAGCGAGGTGTAGGTGAAGCGCAGGGTGGGCGAGTCGAAGTCCGGGTTCGCGCCGGGGCGAATGGTGTACACCGGCTCCGGGAAGTCCACGTCGTACCCGCCGCTCCCGTCCGGCTTCACCACGCGGATCTTGCGCAGCGCGTTCTGCCGCTGGTACAGCACCAGGTGGTTGCGGAAGACGTCGATCCCGCCCAGCAGCACCGAGTCGCTGGCGGGGACCAGGTCGCGCCAGTTCCCCGGGTCCGATTCCGGGGCGGCAACGAGCTTGAAGTTGGGGGCGTTCTCGTTGGTGACGATCAGGAAGCGGTCGCCGTGGTGCTCCACGTCGTACAGCAGCTCCGCCTTCCGCGGGCGGATCATACGGAACGTCCCCATCGGCTGGTCGGCCGGGAGGACGCGCACCTCCGAGGCGTTGAAGCTCCCCGACGAGATCGTCAGGTAGCGCCGGTCCTTGGTCCTGCCGATGCCGATGCGAAAGAGCTCGTCCGGCTCCTCGCCCACCACCACGTCGCCCGCGGCGGGAGTGCCCAGCGTGTGTCGCAGGATGCGGTAGGGGCGGTTGGCCGCGTCGCTCATCCCGTAGAAGAGGGTGCGGTTGTCCGCCGCCCACTCCACGTTTCCGTTCACCCGCTCCAGGCGGTCGGGGAGGAGGTGGCCGGTGGTGAGGTCCTTGACCATCAGCGTGTAGCGCTCGCCGCCGGTGGTGTCCACCGCGAAGGCGAGCATCCGCGCGTCGGGGCTCACCTCGTACGCGCCCAGCGAGAAATAGCGCGTCCCCTCCGCCATCCGGTTCTGGTCCAGCAGCACCTCTTCGGGCGCCGAGAGGCTGCCGCGCTTGCGGGCGAGGATGGGGTACTGCTTTCCGCTCTCGGTGCGCGAGTAGTAGACGTAGTCTCCGATCCGCTCGGGCACCGAGAGATCCGTCTCCCTGATCCGCCCCTTCATCTCCTGGAAGAGCTTCTCCTGGAGCGCGGCGGTGTGCCCCATCATGGCCTCGGTGTACCGGTTCTCCTCCTCGAGGTAGCCGATGACGGCGGGGTCTTTGCGCCGGTCGTCACGCAGCCAGAAGTAGTTGTCGATGCGCACGTCTCCCAGCGTGGTGTCCGCGCGGGGTACGATGCGCGCCACCGGCGGCCGCGGCGTCTGCGCGAGTGCCGGCGCCGCGCACGCCAGCGCGGTGCCGAGGACGAGGAGCGGCGCGTGGAGCGGATGGATGCGCATGTTCAGGCGGAGGAGGGAGGCGGATGGTGAGGATGTTTTCGCATTCTACGTGGCGGGCGAGGTGTGGGGAAGGGTGGTGGGCGGCCCTGACCCCCGGCTCGTTACACTCGCCTGCCCCCTCTCCCGATAACAGGAGAGGGCTCCGTCCTCACGTTATCGTGGGAGGGGGCGTGGGTGCGTGGCGTCACGCGGATGCCATGGGGCGCGATTCGTCGCGCCCGTGCCATCCGGTGCACCGACATTGTCACGACCCACCAATTCGTAGGGGAGGACCTGCGTGGTCCGCCCGCCCCTGACCCGTCTCGAACTCCGGGCTGGTCGCGCCGATGCCCGCGATGAGACGCAAGAGGGCGCCGCCCGACCCGGCGGCGCCCTCCCCATTCACCTGCGAAGGGAATCCTACAGGTGGATCATGCGGCCATCCACGCCCAGCGCGGCTTCCTTCACGGCCTCGGGCAGCGTGGGATGCGCGTGCACGGTGCGGGCGATGTCCTCCGCCGAAGCCTGGAACTCGATGGCGGTGGCGAGCTGCGCGATCAGGTCCGAGGCGCGCGGGCCGATGATGTGCGCCCCCAGCATCCGGTCCGTGCGCGCGTCGGCCAGGATCTTCACGAAGCCGTCCGTCTCGCCCATCGCCTTGGCGCGGCCGTTGGCGAGGAAGGGGAACTTGCCCGTCCTGTACTCGATCCCCTGGGCCTTGAGCTCCTCCTCGGTGGCGCCGACGGAGGCGATCTCGGGCCAGGTGTAGACGATGTTGGCGACGGCGTCGTAGTTGACGTGGCCGTGCTTCCCCGCGGCGATCTCCACCGCGGCCACGCCCTCGTCCTCCGCCTTGTGCGCCAGCATCCGCCCGCCGATCGCGTCGCCGATGGCGTACACGTTGCCCACGCCGGCGTGGTAGCTCGTGTCCACCTGGATCACGCCGCGCTCCATGCGGATCCCGGCCTCCTCGAAGCCCATCCCCTCCGTGTACGCGCGCCGCCCCACCGACACCAGCAGGTAGTCCGCCTCGATCGGCTCCTGCCCCTCGACACTCACGACCACCCTGTCGCCGCGCCGCTCGGCGCCGGTCACGCGCGCCCCGGTGCGGATGTCGAAGCCCTGCTTGCGGAAGACGCGGTCCGCCGTCTTCACCACCTCGCCGTCCAGGCCGGAGAGGATGGTGGGCATCGCCTCCAGGATGGTGACCTTGGAGCCGAGCCGCAGCCATACGCTCCCCAGCTCCATCCCGATCACGCCGCCTCCCACGATCACCAGGTGCTCGGGGATGGCGGGGATGAACTGCGCGCCCGTGGAGTCGATGATCCGCTCGCCGTCGAACTTCAGGAAGGGGAGCTCGACGGGGACGGAGCCCGGCGCCAGGATGATCGTCTTCCCGCGCACCATCTGCGTGCCGCTCTCGCCCGTCACCTCGATGGTCTCGGGCGAGGTCATGCGGCCGAAGCCCCTGATCCACTCGATCTTGTTCTTCTTGAAGAGCCCGGCGACCCCCTGCGTCAGCGACTTCACCACCGCGTCTTTGCGGGCGAGCATGGTGGGGACGTCCACCGTGGCGGCCTCCACGCGGATGCCGTGCAGCTCGGCCTTGTGGCGGATCTGCTCGAAGAGCTCTGACGAGTCGAGGAGCGCCTTGCTGGGGATGCACCCCACGCGCAGACAGGTGCCGCCCAGCGCCGGCTCCTTCTCGATGCACGCCGTCTTGAAGCCCATCTGCGCCGCGCGGATCGCCGCCACGTACCCGCCGGGCCCGCCGCCGAGCACGACCAAGTCGAAGTTCAGTTCGTCTGCCATATATGCCGAAGTGCGTGAAGTGCGTGAGTGCGTTGGGGCCGGAAGTGCTGAGCCCTAAGTCCCAAGTGGAGCAAGGTCTGGTGCCGCAACCCGATTCGCAAGCCTGCACATGATACAACATTTTAGAACGCAGGGGACCGATCGAGTGGATCGGCCCCCTGCGGGTCCAGCGCTTGTTCAGTGCGTCAGGAGTTGAGCGTATACCTCGTCTTCCTCGTTTCCCCAGCCCGCGTCTAGCGGCGGCTGGCTCGCGCCGGTCCAGAATTGACCGTCGTCAGCCGGCACGTCGTTCGGCGTCTTCAGCCTTCGAGCAGCAGGTTGACCGGGTCCTCGATCATCCGCTTCACCGTGACCAGGAAGCGCACGGCCTCGCTGCCGTCGACGATGCGGTGGTCGTAGGTGAGGGCGACGTACATGATGGGGCGGATCTCCACCTGGCCGTTCACGGCGACCGGGCGCTCCACGATGTTGTGCATCCCCAGGATCCCCACCTGCGGCGGGTTGAGGATGGGGGTGGAGAGCATGGACCCAAAGGTGCCGCCGTTGGTGATGGTGAAGGTGCCGCCCTGAAGCTCCTCCAGCGACAGCTTCCCGTCGCGCGCGCGCGTGCCCAGGTCCGCGATCTCCTTTTCCAGCGCGGCGAAGCTCTTCTTGTCCGCGTCGCGCACCACGGGCACCACCAGCCCCTCCTCGGCGCCGACGGCGATGCCGATGTCGTAGTGCTGCTTCAGCACCATCTCGTCGCCCTGGATCTCCGCGTTGATGCGCGGGAACTGCTTGAGCGCGCCGATCACCGCCTTGGCGAAGAACGACATGAAGCCGAGCTTGATCCCGTTCTGCTTCACGAAGGCGTCCTGCCGCTCCTTGCGCAGCTTCATCACCGCGCTCATGTCCACCTCGTTGAAGGTGGTGAGCGAGGCCGTGGTCTGCTGCGCCTCCACCAGCCGCCGCGCGATCGTCTGGCGGCGGCGCGACATCCGCTCGCGCTTCTCGCGACCCGGTGCTGCGGCGGCGGGTTTGGCACGGGGGGCGGCGGGCGCCGCGGGCGCCGCGGGCGCGGGGGCGGGAGCGGCGGCTGGCTGCTGGCCGCGCGAGCGCCCGTCCTCGATC
>JAUJMI010000289.1 GCA_030446945.1 Longimicrobium sp.
GGAGCTCCGGCCTGGCGTAGGCGGGGTGGGTGAGCTGGTCACGCCGCTCGCGGACTTCCTGGTGCTCGGTGAGCAGCCGGTACATCGTGCGCTCCGAGCACAGATAGCGCCCCTCGTCCAGCAGCGTCGCCCATACCTGCGCGGGGGACGAGTCGACGAACCGCTCCGAGCGCAGTACGTCGAGCACCGTCTCCTGCTCCAGCGTGGAGAGAGACCGGGGAGGCCGGGGGCGTGGCCGCGGCTGGGATGGGCGTTGCTCAGGGCGGCGGCGACGGTAGATCGTGGCCGGTGCCAAGCCCAGCGCGCGGCAGGCGGAACGGGTGCCCACGAGCGGCGTGAGCTCTTCGACGGCTTGTTCGATCATCGTCCGCGCTTCGGGTCGGTCGTCGCGCTCCTGGGCGCCAGCAGCTCGCCCAGAAGCGCGGAGACGTTTCCCTGCACTTCGATGACCTTGCGCGCCTTGGACAGGTCGGCTTCGGCCCGCTCCAGTCGCCGGCGCAGCTCGGCGTTCTCGGTTTCCAGCGGATTCGGCCTGCGCCGCCCCCGAGGCCGGTCCAGCGCGGCGAGCGCCCCCTCATCCCGCTGGCGGCGCCAGTCGGACAGGTGAGACGTGTAGAGCCCCTCGCGGCGCAGCAGCGCACCGATCTCGCCCGGCCTGGAGCAGGCATCGGCCGCCTGCAGAATCCGCAGCTTGTACTCGGCGGTGAAGCGCCGGCGCTTCGGCCGCTCGATCAGCTCGGGATCGGGGGTATCCGGCCCGCGGCCGGAACAGAGAGGGGGTAGCGCCCGCCGCGTCGGGCGTCCGCCGCTTCCCGGCCGCGTCGCACAGCGGCTTCATGAGCTCGAAACCGAGGATCCGCAGGCGCCGCCGCGGGAGGTGCTGCGCCAGCTGCGCGAGGTAGGCGCCGTGCTGGGCGAGAGCACGTTCTACGGCGTGTTCCGCCTCGAGAAGGCGGAGCTTCCCTCGGAGCTGATGGTGCGCTTCGAGGGTGTGCCCGGCGAGTTCGCGCAGTTCGACTGCGGCGTGGCCGACGTTCGGCTGTTTCACGGGCGCACGAAGCGCATCCACTTCGCCGCGCACCGGCTCAAGCATTCGCGCTGGGTGCGGGTAGTGACGGGGTTCACGACCGTCTTCGGCATCGCCGCGCTCGATTATCGTGCAGGCGGTGGCCGAGCCGCGCCTGGGTGAGCTGGCCCGGGCCGCCCGCGCGCTCGCCTTCGCACCCGGGCTCGTGTTTCCTGGTGATCGGGCGGGCGGAGCTGTTCACGGAGAACTTCTTCGACCCCGTCGCGGCCGTCTTCGAGCGGCGCGAGAGCGCGATGCTGTACGGGCTCGCGCGGTTGTGGAGCATCACGTTCGTTCTCAACCTGGTGGGCGGCGCGCTCCTGGCGGGCGTGGTCTCGGTGCCGCACGTGCTCCCGGACGGAACGCGCGGTGCGCTCGGCAAGACCGCCGAGGAGATCGCGCGCCGCGGAGCGTGGGCCGGGTTCGCGTCCGCGATGGTCGGCGGCCCGCTGGTCGCCCTCCTCTCTTTCATGCAGCAGGCCGTCCGCGGCACGGGCAGCAAGATCGCGCTGGCGTACGCGTTGGCTTCTACCTCGCCCTGGGGTCCGTTCGACCACGTCGTCGTCACCGCGCTGCACCTGTTTCTCGGGATGCTGGTGGGCGCTCCCATGGGTATCGAGACCCTCGCGAAGATGACGGCCCTGGCAGCCGTCGGGAACCTGTCGGCGGGGTCGGGCTGGTGACGCTCAGCCACGCCGCGCGGGCGCTGGGCGCACGCGAGTCCTCTTCGTAGCCGCCGCGGCTTCCGTGCCTCCCCCGGCTGGAACAGCCGCGGGCAGTCCCCGATTCTGTCGGATGAGAGTTGCGCAACTGGAACAGTGGATGCGCCCCTCCGCGCACGGGCCGGCACCATCGAGGTGTGGCGGCACGTCGGGCGTGTCTGCCCGTCTCCGGGGATCCGGGGATGCGGGGCAGCCTGCTCGGTGGTCACGATCAGAACAGGAGGCGCAGATGGCACGCTACGGGCGGGATTACAGGCAGGGGATGGGCGGCGGCTACAACGGCCATCGTCCCTACTACCCGGGCGACGACTACGCGGCGGCGTTCGGCGGCGCGCAGTCCGGGTACCACACCGGGTACCGGAGCGGCGGGTACGGCTACGACCGTGACCTCCACGGCAGACCCGGCGGCGAGTACGACCGCGCGTACAAAGGGAGGTGGGTGACGGAGCACGGCGACCCCTTCCGCGACCGGGTGCAGCACACGCCCATCCGAACGATGCGGGGGGAGTTCGGCAACGAGGCTCCCGACCCCGGCAGGTGGCGCGGGAACGAGTACACGTACGGCAGGTCTCCCGTGCGCGGCCGCTACGACCACGACTGGCGGCGGTAGGTTTCCGGGCCGCACCTCCGCGTGCGGCACGCCGGCCGCATTCCGGTGCGGCGGCAGCGAGCCCGCCGAAGCTGTAGAGGGGTGGCATACGAGCGTGTATGCCACCCCTCGGCCGTTTTTCCCCCGGCTCCGGCAGACTCCAGGAGCGAGTGAATTCGCGGCTGGAAGTCCGCCTGCGCGGACCCGGGGGAGAGGGTCCGCGCGATCGTCCAATCTTGCCAACCCAGCGAAGCGCATCTCCGACCTCTCCCGTGCTCCACGCAGGGTCGGCGGGGTCCGCGAGCCAACGCGCGGAGCGATTACGAATTCCTAATCATTGGAAGCATATGTTTACCGGCGGGTAGATCTGCACGGAGGCCGTCGCAGGATGAAGCACCCCGTTCGGGACCGGCAAGGACGACTGCCGTGCCGATCCCCGGACGACACCCGCGGGAGGGCTGATGTGCAAGGATACCATTCTCGTCGTAGACGACTACGAACCGCTCCGCCTCGCGTGCCGCCTCGCGCTGGAGCACGCCGGCTTCACCGTGGTGGTGGCGAAGCACGGGATCGAGGCGCTGGCGCTCGCCCAGCGCCATCTCCCCAGCCTGGTGCTCCTCGACCTGGACATGCCCGTGCTCGACGGCTGGCAGACGCTGCGCGGACTCGCCCTGGACGTGAGAACGGCGGAGATTCCGGTGGTCGCGCACACCGCCGAGTGCCTGCCGGACCGCCGCAAGCTTCGCGAGGCCGGCTTCCGCGCCCACATCGACAAGGGCACAGGCACACGGTCCCTGGTACCCCTCGTCCGGTGGCTCCTCGGCCAGGAGCTGGAGCACCGCGAGTGGACCGAGCTCCCGCTCCCGCCCCGCTGGGAGCGCGTCGCGTGAGCGGGCCCGGTCGTCCGGCGGAGTGATCCGCGCACTCCAGCGCGGCCGCGGCTGCCGGTCAGCCCTCGCGCAGAAATCCGGTGAGCTGCCCGGCGACGGTGTCGGGCTGGTCCAGCATGACGAAGTGGCTCGCCTCCCGGACGGGCACCAGCCGGGCCCCGGGGATGTCCGACGCGAGGCGCTCTCCAAAGGTGATCGGCTGGAAGGCGTCTTCCACGCCCCATAGGACGAGCGTCGGCGCCTCCACCCGCGGAAGGAGCGCGGTGATCTCGGTCGTCTGGTTGGTGTTTAGCGAGGCGGCGTTGCGGACCAGCGAGAGCTTGCCCGTCTCGGTGGTGTACGGCGCGAGCAGCCCGTCGATGACTTCGCTCGCCGGCGAGGTGGCGAAGCCCTGCTTCAGCCCCAGCTTCAGCCCCGCCGTCAGCTTGGACGCGGACACCAGGCGCCGCACGGAGGGGTGGCCGAGCTGCAGCATCGCCTCCACGGGCCACGAATCGTACGAAACGCAGTTCATCACGCACAGGCGCCGCACCCGCCGGGGATGTAGCGTCGCCAGCCGAAGGGCGACTCCGCCGCCGACGTCGTGCGCGATGAGGTCCGCACGCGCGATCCCCAGCTCCCCCATCCAGGCGTCCAGCATTTCCGCCTGGCGCGCGATGGAGCGATCGAAGCGGTCGCTCTTGTCGGAGTAGCCGAAGCCCAGGAGGTCCGGGATCAGGACGCGATGCGACTTCGCCAGCGATGGGAGGATCCGGTGCCACAGGTACCCCCAGGTCGGGATCCCGTGCAGGAGTACCACCGGATCGCCGCGCCCCTCGTCCATGTAGCTGACGAAGCGGTCCCCGAGCCGGGCGACTCGCTGCAGCCTCTGGAACTCGCGCCAGTTCACGCTTCGCCTCCTGCCGGTGCGGGAAACGGCGACCGCGCCAGCTCGTCCGCGCCCCCCCAGTCCAGCGCGAACAGCATCGTGTTGAGGACGACACCCGGAATGAGCTCCTCGAACTCCGCCGCGGTGCGGATCAGCGCGTCCGCGTCCTCTCCCTTCTCCTCCAGTCGTTCGCGCGAGAGGGGAACCGGGTGTGGTAGGCTGCGCGCCAGGTCGCGGGAGAGCGCCCGCAGCCGGTCCGCGGCGGCGCCATGCTCGCTCCCCCGCGCGATGGGCTTCAGCCCGGCCCACGCGGGCTCCAGGTAGTCGGGCCAGAGCGCGAGGGTACGGTAAAGGCTGTTCACACGCGACAGACCCAGCGTGTCACGGATGTCGCGGAACAGCTCCTGGATGGGCTCTTCGTCGGTGTCCTCGGCGACCATCTCCATCGGGTACATCCGCTCCGGGACGCCCCGCGTCAAGCGTGCGCCCGGCCCCGCCCCCCCGCCGACCTCCTCCCCCTCCAGCGCGAGCCGTACGGCCGAGGTCAGAACGAGCAATTTGGGAGTGACGTAGCGGTACAGGTCGAGCGCCGCCCGCAGCTGAAAGGATTGGCTCTCGCCCAGCCCCGCCGGAGCTGCGCCGATGCGGCCGAGCGCCTCGGCCGCACCCGCCGCTTCCGCCCGGATCGCGTCGGCGGCATTTTCGAAGGCGCGCGTCTGCACGTTGGGCCGGACCGCGTTCCACACCACGGGGAGCAGACGGCCCGTTCCCGCCCAGGTGCGGAAGACCAGGTTCACGCCACTCACCCGCAGTGTCTGCCGCAGGTCGTGATAGACCGACTCGATCTCGCCGCTCGCCTCGTGCTCGGATACCGGCTTCGGCTTGCCTGATCCCCACATCCTGGGCGCTCTCCATCTGAGGTTGAGGACGCGTGGGCGCCCGTGCGGGATGCGAAGCGAAGACGAGCGCCGCTGCCACCGAGAGCACGCGGGACGATACAGGTAGCGTACCAGGAAGTCCTCCCCGCTGCTGGAGGCGAGCGGCGCATGTCTTTGATACGATGTATG
>JAUJMI010000290.1 GCA_030446945.1 Longimicrobium sp.
ACCGCTGGCGCTGGCACTTCCTCCTGCGCTCCGGCAGCTCCAAGCTCCTGGGCGAGGTCGCGCGCTACTTCCACGAGCGCTTCGACATCCCCAAGAACAAGGCGGACCTGCGCCTGGCGCTGGACCGCGATCCGGTGGCGCTGCTGTAGTGGGGTCCTCACCCGGCAGCTTACAGCTGCCACCCTCTCCCACAAACCGCCGTGGGAGAGGGGACTTGGAGGCCGGGGCGCACCGCGGGCACCCGGCCATTCGCCACGTCCCCCGCAGGGCGCGATTCATCGCGCCCGCCCTCTCCCTGCCTCGGCCTCTTCGGCTCGCACGGGTTCACGTACGGGCAGAGAATACCTTGACCTGCGTGTCTGCCCGCCGTCGCCCCCACCCCGATCCCCGCCCCGCACAACAACGCCACGTAGGAGCAGCGTGGGCACAGAGCAGAGGGCCGTGGACAGGAACTGCGGGCCAAGACTGCAGACGGATTGTCAGACGGCGAGCAGCTCCATCACCTTGCGGCGGATCTCGCGATGCCGCTCCAGCGCCCCGGGGGCCGGGACGGCGCGCGGGTTGACGGGTCCGTGCTCGAACGGGTCCGCCCGGTGCCGCGGGAAGAAGTGCATGTGCAGGTGCGGGATGGTGTTGCCGTGCACCTCGTAGTTCATCTTGACCGCCCCGCTTGCCTCCTGCAGCGCGGCGGACACCCGCTGCACGTCGCGGATGAAGGCGGCCGCCTCCTCCGGCGAAAGCTCGTGCAGCTCCACCGCGTGCCGCCGGAAGAAGAGGGCGCAGGTGCCGGGGAGGGGAGGACCGGGCTCACCCTCGCCCATGGCCAGCGTGGAGCACTCCAGTTCCGCGACCGGGTTCGCGAGCCCCTCGCGGCAGATGGGGCACCCCTCCGCGCTCACCAGCCGCGCCCACTCCTCCTCGTCGCGCCAGCGTGCCATGCCTTCCCTCTCGCGTCGTGATGACCCGCCGCCCCGCGCTCAGGCGCCACCCGCAGCGGGACCCTGATCCGTGGCGGGCGGGGTCGTACTAGCTCCTCGTCCCGCGCGCCCGGAGCGCGCGTCAGGGCCAGGGGGCTCGCGACGCGCCCGCGCGGCACCGTGCGCGAGAGGTGGTCGCTCACCGTGGGCCGCGCGCCTAACCGGCGGGCACGGGCGGCGATCTCGCCGGCCGTGAGCTACCCGTCGGACGTCCTGGAGCGGGCGTGGCAGCCTACGGGTTGCCAGGCCGTCGCGATGCTCCTGGCGCCTGGGCGCGGGGGAGTTTCCCCGTGGATATCCTGCCGCGGGCGCGCGCCGACAAGGAGCCGATCCGGCGCTCCGCCGGACCGAACGAACAGACATGCGCCTCAGCGCGGGCTCCTGGCGCGGCGCGTCTGCGGCGCGGCGGGGACGCGCGCCGGCCGCCTGGGTCGCGCCGCCGAGCTTCCGCCGTACTGGCTCCGCGCCAGGAAATCGCGGAAGTCGCGGATGTTGAGGATGTCGTGCAGCGACTGCCGCTTGTCCGCCGACCGCTCGTGGTACGCCCGCGCGATCCTGTAGCCCATGTAGTAGCCCAGGTCGGTCGGCCGCTCGCCGGCCGTGGTGCCGTTGTACATCCAATTCCTCACCCCGGCGCTGTCCATCTCCGCCTGGAACTCGCGCCAGAGCTGAGCCTCGTGCCGGTCGCCGTACGCGTGCTGCCCCGGGTTGATCGTCTCGTCCGCGACCAGCTCGCTGACCAAGTCGCAGGAGCCTTCCTGGATGGCTTTGCCCAGCAGCGTCGTGGGCTCGGGGAGCTTCTGGTTGAAGTGGCACGACTCGTGGGCGACGATCGCCGGCAGCGCGTTGATCGGCTTCAGCACGGGCTTCATCCACGCCGGGAGCTCGTCGCGCGGGGTGGCCGGCGTGGCGGCGTACATCTCGGTGCCGATCAGCAGCCCGTTCGCCGAGACGGTGCCCCCCGTGCTGGCCGCGCCCACCACGAAGTACACGTCGGGAAAGACGGCGTCCGGATACAGCGCCTTGAAGCGGCGGAAGCTGTCCCGCATCGCCCCTTCCATCTCCCGCACGCGCAGGGTGCTGGGCCGGGTGGACGCGTAGTACCTCGGCTGCCGCTCGATGGCCGCAACAAGGTTCTCCGCGCTCTTGATGCGCATGCGCAGGAAGTCGCGCAGCCCGGTGCTCCCCCGGTCCAGGTACTCGCGCTGGTAGATGGCGATGCGCTTCTCGCGCTCCGGCTCCCGGCTCGCCGCGTCGTAGGCGCCCCAGAAATTGACGATGTCGGAAGTGATGAACCGGACCCGCTCGGGATCGCGGTTCACGTGCGGCTCGGGAGTCTGCGCGGCCCCTGCCGCAGCGCTGAGGAGGAGGAACAGTGCGGGCGCCGTGAATCGTATCATCGTCCCCTCGCGGGTGAGTGGCTGTCGCCGCACCCCTGGCAGCCATGCGCGAACCGACGGGAACCGTGGTTCCGATGCTAGTAATGCGCAACCGGGTATGCAAGCCGCACGACCGGCACATGGCGCGCATGTGGCCTCGCAGTGAAACAAAAGACCCCTCCCCCAGCGGGTCAACGGTTCGGGGGAGGGGCCAGCGAGGAACGAATGGGAGAGGGCCACCGCGTTGCAAAATCGGCAAGATTGCCGTAGCTTGAATGCAGACTTGCCCGCACAGGAGAGAGCGATGGATACGAAACCCCTTGACCAGCAGCTCGGCGGAGAGAGTGGCATCGGTGCCAGCGTCGGGACCGGAATGGAGTGGGTCGAAGCGGTCGAGAACGGCTTCTTCCCCAACGCGGTCGAGGCCGCCGTCCGCTCGGGGCTGCTCACGTGGGACGAGGTAGACCAGATCGTCATCCCGCGCCGCACGCTGAATCACAGGCGAGCCCACGGGCGCAGGCTCACCCTGGACGAATCGGACTGCCTGCTCCGCATCGCTCGCGTGACGGCGGACGCGGAAGCTGCATTCGCGAATCCCGAGAAGGCGCGCCGCTGGCTCCGCACGCCATCGCGGCCGCTCGGCCACGCGGTGCCGCTCCAGAAGCTTCGCACCAGCGCCGGCGCGGACCTAGTCCGCGAGGAGCTCGTCCGCATCCGCCACGGGATCTTTGCATAGTGGTGACGTTCCGGATCACCAGCAGCCAGTACGCCGATCTCTCCGGCGAGGGCGGCATGTACGCATCCGGCCGGTGGCATACGCTGGGTCATCCGATCGTCTACACGGGCGGGTCGCGATCGCTGGCGATCCTCGAAAAGCTCGTGCACACCGACCCTGCGGACCTGCCGGACGACCAGGTGCTGATCACAGTCCACATCCCGGACGCGCTTCCCTCGGAAGCGATTTCCCTCGACGCGGTCCCCGATACCTGGACCATGCCGCTCGACCCGGCGTGCATGGCGCTCGGTGACGCCTGGCTGCAGCGCATGAATGCCGCCGTGCTGCGCGTGCCCTCCGCAGTGGTCCCGGAAGAGAGCAACTACCTAATCAACCCGCTCCATCCGGATGCCGGACGGATCACGATCACAGCGACCCCACCATTCCAGTTCGACGAGCGGCTCGTGGATGCCGGAAGGCGCTGACACTCCGTCGAGCAGGAGTCGACGCGCGTGCAGGGTCGGGCCGACACACAGGTCTGCCCTAACGAGTATCGGTGTGCGCGACGAATCGCGCCCCTACGGGATCTCTGCGCCGCGCACCGATACACGCCAGCGCCCCTCGCCCGGCGGTTTGGGGGAGGCGCAGCGAGGTTACGAGCCGGGAGAGGGCGCGCGATGTCCGCCCCGCACGCAAACCCCCCTCCCGCAGGCAGTTTTGGGGAGGGGGATGTGTCGCGGAGCGACGCTGGGGGTGAGGGCCTACCGCACCCCCGCCAGCGCCAGCACCAGCAGCAGCGCCCACTGCGTACCCTTTTCGCTCCCCTTCGAGTCCCAGCTCTCCGCAAGAGAGTGGGCGCCCTGACCGATGCCACCCGCATCAATGGTGAGCGATGGGATGCCGAGGGAAATGGGGATATTGGCGTCGGTGCTGGAGGGGGTGGCGGCCGGGGTGAAGCCCAGGCGCTCGCCGGCCGCGCGCGCGGCTCGCACGATGGGGGCGTCGGCGCGCTGGGTGCCCGCGGGGCGGATGCCGATGCTCTGCACGTCCACCGTGAGGCGCGCCGGATGGGCGGGCCAGCGGGCGTTTTCCTCGGCCACCGCCTGGCGCACGGCTGCCTGGAAGCGGGCGTCCAGCGAGTCGAGCGCGGCAGGGTTCACCGAGCGCATGTCCACCAGCATGCTCGCCTCCCCCGCGATGGCGTTCACCGAGCTGCCGCCCTCCACCACGCCCACGCTGAAGGTGACCTTGGGGTCCGCCGGGACTTGCAAGTCCGCGATCTTTGCGATGGCGCGGCCGAGGGCGTGCGTCGGGTTGGGCATGCCGAAGTCGCCGTAGCTGTGGCCGCCGGGACCCTTGAAGGCCACCCGGTAGCGGTGGCTCCCCACGGCGTCCTTGGTCATCGTGTAGCCGGTGCCGTCCACCGAGATGAAGTACCCCACCCGGCCGCGCAGCTCCCTCTCGAAGAGGTGGCGGACGCCGCGCAGGTTGCCGGCCCCCTCCTCGCCCACGGTGCCGACGAAGAGCACGGTGCCGCGCGTCCGGATCTGCGCGTCGTTCATGGCACGCGCCACGGCGAGCACCACCG
Source organism: Longimicrobium sp. (assembly GCA_030446945.1). Taxonomy (GTDB): domain Bacteria; phylum Gemmatimonadota; class Gemmatimonadetes; order Longimicrobiales; family Longimicrobiaceae; genus Longimicrobium. The sequence continues at coordinate 4,660 of JAUJMI010000290.1, forward strand.
TCAGCCCGCGGCAGTCGTCGCCGATGCCGGGGCCGCGCAGCAGGGTGCCCTCACGCTTCACCCGCACGTCCGTACCCTCGGGGAAGACGGTGTCCAGGTGGCCGGAGATGACGATCACCGGCTGGCCGGGTTCGCCCGGGCGCTCGCCGATCACGTTGCCCACGGAGTCGATGCGGATGTTCTTGAGCCCCAGCGCCTCCATGCGGCGGCGGTAGTCGGCGGCGCGGCGGGCCTCCTTGAAGGGCGGCGCCTCGATCTCGCAGATGGCGATCTGCTCCTCGATGGTCGCCGGCTCGGTGCGCGCCACGAAGGCGAGCGCCTGCCGCACGCGCGGCCCGTCGGGCACGGATGCGGGCTGCTGGGCGGCGAGCGGGCCGGCGACGAGCGCGGCGGCCAGGGCGGCGTGGAGCTTCAGGCGCATATTGAACGGGTGCTGGGGGAGTGGAGGTGGTGAGCCCCAAGTTAGCGTGCGGCCCCCGCGGCGGGACAGGGCCGGGCGCGAAGAGGGCGGACCGCCGTGGTGGCGACCCGCCCTTTCAG
>JAUJMI010000291.1 GCA_030446945.1 Longimicrobium sp.
GGGCTGCTGAAGCGCTACGAGCTGATCTACGTTCTGGCCGACGAGCGCGACGTGGTGACGGTGCGCACCAGCCATCGCCGCGACCAGGTGTACCTGTATCCCGTGCGCGCCACGCCCGCGCAGGTGCGCGCGATGCTGGAGGACGTGCTGCGGCGCGCCAACGAGCTGCGGGAGCGCCCCGAGTTCTACAACACCCTGACCAGCAACTGCACCAGCAACCTGGTGCGCCACGTCAACCGCATCGCGCCGCGGCGGGTGCCGTGGAGCCCGCGCACCCTCCTCCCCGGCTACTCCGACGCGCTGGCCTACGACCTGGGGCTGATCGACACCGAGCTCCCCTTTGCGCAGGCCCGCGAGCGCTTCCACATCAACGAGCGCGCCCTCAAGCACGCGGACGACCCGGCCTTCTCGCTGCGCATCCGGGAGCACCCGCAATGAAGTCTTCCGGGTCGCCTCGCGGCTACGGACGGGGCGTGCGGTCGCCCAGCAGCGCGTCGAGGCCCGCCTCCCGCGCCACGTCCAGGACGTAGACCTCGTCGTCCGGCTTGCGGAGCCAGGGGAAGGCCAGGACGGGGACGGGGGCCAGGAGGTCGGAGAGGGCCTCCAGGTTGGTGGCTTCGGCGATGCCCGGGGTCTCGGGGCTCAGGGAGTTGAGCACGACGCCGCGCACGCGCAGGCCCGCGTCGTGGGCGGCGCGCACGGTGAGGAGGGTGTGGTTTATGGCGCCCAGGCGGTTCCCGGCCACCACCACCACGTCCAGCTCCCACTGCACGAACAACCCGTCGAAGGCGATGTCGCGCGTGACCGGGACGAGCAGGCCGCCGGCGCCCTCCACCAGCACCGCGTCGCGCCCCTGGGCGAGGCGGGCGAAGGCGGCGTCCAGCACGCCAAGGTCCACCTCGGTGCCGGCGCGCGCGCTGGCCACCCAGGGCGCCAGCGGCTCGGCCATCAGCAGCGGGCGCACGTCCTCGATGGGATCGTCCCCGCCGGCGGCGGCTTGCAGGCGCCGGGCGTCGCTGGCGGGATCGTCGGGCTTCACCCCCGTCTCCACCGGCTTCATGGCGGATACGCGGAGGCCGCGGCTGCGCAGGACGCGCAGGAGCACGGTGGAAACCAGCGTCTTCCCCACCCCGGTGTCGGTGCCGGTCACACCCAATCGGATCATGCGCGCTCCAGGAAGCGTTCGGCGGTGGTGCAGCAGAGGGGCATAAAGGGAAGGTACGGCCGCGCTCCGGCGAGCGGAATGCCCCGGGGTCGCTGCACGGGCGCGACACGGTACGCGAAGAGCGGGCCCGCCGGGGGATGTGGGGCTTGCCCGCGCCGCCCGGCGCGACCAATCTTTCCCAGGAAGATCCGCGAGGCTTCCCCGTCCCTCCCCTATCGCACACGTTGCCCTGATGAGAACCGCGAATCCCGCGCTCAACGACCGCACCTTCTCCCCCGGCCGCGTCGCCGCCGGCGAGGGGGTGATGACCATCGAAGGAGCGGTCAACCGCACCATCATGCTCGTCGGCATCCTGCTGGTGGCGGGCGCCTTCGCCTGGGACCGCGCCGCCAACGCGGACCCAATCGCCGGCGGGCTGGTGCTGGGCGGGGCGATCGGCGGCTTCGTGGTGGCGCTGGCCACCATCTTCAAGCCGCGCTGGGCGCCGGTGACCGCGCCGATGTACGCCGCGCTCGAGGGGCTGGTGCTGGGCGGCGTTTCCGCGCTCCTCAACCAGCAGTACGCCGGGATCGCCATGCAGGCGGCCGCGCTCACGGCCGGCACGCTCCTCTGCCTGCTGATGGCCTACCGCAGCGGCCTGATCCGCGCCACGGAGAACTTCAAGCTGGGGGTGACGGCGGCCACGGGCGCCATCGCCATGCTGTACATCGTGAGCATGGTGATGCGCATGTTCGGCACCGAAATGCCGCTCCTGCACGACGCCAGCCCGCTGGGGATCGGCCTCAGCCTCTTCATCGTGGTGATCGCGGCGCTCAATCTGGTGCTGGACTTCGATTTCATCGAGCAGGGCGCCGAGGCCGGGCTTCCGCGCTACATGGAGTGGTACGCCGGCTTCGGGCTGCTGGTGACGCTGGTGTGGCTGTACCTGGAGATCCTGCGGCTGCTGGTAAAGCTGCGGACTGACGACTGAAAGTGCGTTGGTGCGGGCCCTCTCCCCGCCTTTCCCCGCGCTGCCCCTCCCCTGAAACTCCTGGGGGAGGGGCGCTGGCGGCGATCCGTGCTCGCCGTCGTCATCCTGAGGGAGCCGCCCATCCCGGGCTCCGCAGTGCGCGCCGTAGCCGTGCGGCGACCGAAGGATCTAGCCGGCGACGCGAGCGGATGGCGCTCCGCGACGGACCGCTCGGCACTCACGCATCCCCGGCCCCGCTCCCGACCCGGGCGCGGGGCTGCGCCTTCTGCGGCACCGCAACCCGCTTGAGCGCCACCGGCCACGGGTTTGCAGTGCGGCGAGTGACCACAGTGGACTCCACCCCGATCGAGGAGAGACGATGGCGAAGAACGATGCGGCGCTGATGGCCGCGCTCAACGACCTGCTCCAGCTCGACCACGACGCCGTTGCCTCGTACCAGGTGGCGATCGACGCCGTGTCCACGGAGACGCTCAAGCGCAAGCTCCGCCAGTTCAAGCGCGACCACCAGCGGCACGTGGCCGAGATCGGCGAGCTGGTGAGGGCGCGCGGGGGGACGCCGGTGACGGCGCCGCACCTCTCCACCGGGATGCTGAAGCTGGCGGTGCAGGCCCTCGGCGCGGCGGGCGGCGACCGCGCGGTGCTCCTCGCCTTCCGCACCAACGAGTGGGAGAGCGCCAACAAGTACGCCCGCGCCGCCGGCCGCCGCTTTCCGCCCGAGGTGCGCGAGGTGATCCGCCGCGGCGCCGAGGACGAGGCCAAGCACTACAAGTGGGCCGTCGAGTCGCTGGAGAAGCTCGGCGCCGGCGACACCACGGTCCTGGGCCGCGTGGAGCAGGTAATGGAGCGCCTCCACGGCGGCGCCGCGCTGGGGCTGGAAGCCGTCGAGCGCCTGGTGGCCTCCACGCGCGCCTCCGTGGCCGCGCGCAGGGAAGCCGGGGCCAAGAAGGCCCCCCGCAAGCGCTCCGCCTCCGGCGGCACGGGCGGCGCCGCGAAGAAGAGCAGCTCCGGCGGAGCCAGGAAGAGCACCTCCGGAACGACCAGGAAGAGCACTTCTGACAGCGCGAAGAAGCGCTCGTCCGGCGGGGCGAAGAAGAGCACGCGGAGCTCGGGATCGACGTCGTGAGCCTCGCCAAGCGCGGGGCCGGGGGATGACGCCGGTCCCGCGAGCCGGGCTGTGCAAATGAGCGACGCCGCGGCGGTGGTGGTCGTGGGAGGCGGCGTCATCGGCTCCAGCATCGCGCTGCACCTCCGGGAGCGGTTCGGTGGCGCGCGTGTGGTGGTGGCCGAGCGCGACCCGGCGTATGCGCGCTCGTCGTCGCGCCTGGCGACCGGGGGGATCCGGCAGCAGTACGGATCGCCGCTGAACGTCGCGCTGGCTCGGCACAGCGTGGGCTTCTACAAGCGGATCGACGAGCTCACCGCCGCCACCGCGCGCCCGACGCGCGCCTGGTTCCGCCAGCGCGGCTACCTCTTTTTGGCCGATGCGGAGGGCGCCCCCGGGCTGGAGCGGCGCCTCCAGGCGCAGCGTGCCAGCGGCGCGGCATGCGAGCGGTGGACGCCGGACCGCATCCGCTCCTCAGTGCCGGGGCTGAACGTGGACGACGTCGTGCTCGGCGTCTTCGGGCCGGAGGACGGCTACCTCGACCCGCGCGAGGTGCTGGCCGGCCTCCGCGCGCTGGCGGCGCGCGCCGGCGCGGAGTACGGGCACGGCGCGGTGGTGGAGGTGGAGCGGAGCGGCGGGCGCGTGTCGGGCGTGCGGCTGGAGACCGCCGCGGGCGAGCGGCGCATCGAGGCACCCGTCGTGGTGAACGCGGCGGGCGCCTGGGCCGCGTCGGTGGGGCGCGCGGCGGGCGTGGAGGTCCCCGTCACCCCCGTTCGGCAGCACCTCTTCCGGCTGGAGCTGGAGGAGGGGCTTCCGTCGCCCATCCCCATGATCTTCGATCCGGACGGGACGCACTGGCGTCTGGACGACGCGCGCTCCCCCGGCGCGCCGGACCGCCTCGTGATCGGCCGCTCGCGCGTCGCCGAGCCGCCCGGCGAGAACTTCGTCTGCGACGAAAGCCGGCTGGAGGACCAGCTCCGGACGCTGCGGAGCCGCTACCCGGTCGCGCGCGTGCGCTCGCTGGCGGAGGCATGGGCCGGGCTGTACGAGATGACCCAAGACCACAACGCGCTGCTGGGCGAGCACCCATCGCTTCCCGGACTCGTGGTGGCGGCGGGCTTCAGCGGCCACGGCCTGATGCTGGCGCCCGCCGTCGGCCTCGCGGTCGCGGAGCTCGTCGGCGGCGCTGCACCCCCCTCTTTCGATATCACCCCGCTGGCGGTGGACAGGTTCGAGCGCGGCGAGCTGTTCCTGGACGGCGCGCTGATCTGAACTACGCCTCACACGGAGACACAGAGGCAACAAGAGGAGGAGGATTGCTCGGCGCCCTCCGTGTCCTTGCTGTTCCCTCTGCGGCTCTGTGTGAAACGGCCGTTCGCGGTCCGGTACACCGCAACGGAAGCGTATTCTGGGGCGGCCGACTTCTGCGTTAGCGCGCTTGGCCGCGGAAGCGCACCAACGCACTAACGCACTTCTGTCCTGGGCGGACTCTGCCACAGCACGTGCGTGATCATCCAGCGGCCGTTCTCCTTCCCCAGCAGCATGTAGTCCGTCCCCCACCACGCGGTGACCTTGACGCTCGCCGTCTGGTCCTGCACGTCGTAGATGACGACCTTGCGCGGCGCGTTCGGGGGCGGGCCGCCGCGACCGGCCCTCACCCCGGCGGCGTAGCGCATGAACCCCTCGTACGGCATGGCGGATGGCCGGTACGCCGTCTCGTTGCGGCCGCGCGCATACCCGTTCTTGCGCACGTTCCGCGAGACGCTGCGCACCAGCTTGGTGCTGTCGCCCTCGTAGAAGCCTTCGATGTAGTCCAGCGCGGCCCGCCGCACCTGCTCGCGGTCGGTGGGCTGCTGAGCGCGCGCGGGAAGGACCGCCGCGAGGAGGAGGATCAGGACGAGTGTGCAATGCCGCATGGTTCCGTTTTCCAGGTAAAGGTTGGAT
>JAUJMI010000025.1 GCA_030446945.1 Longimicrobium sp.
ATGAAGTGCTACGCCGAGCTCCTGGTGAAGACGTGCCACCGTCGCGGCGCGCACGCCATGGGCGGGATGGCGGCCTTCATCCCCAGCCGCCGCGACCCGGAGGTCAACCGCGTGGCGATGGCCAGGGTGACCGAGGACAAGGCGCGCGAGGCCGGGCAGGGCTTCGACGGCACCTGGGTGGCGCACCCGGACCTGGTGCCCGTGGCCCGCGCGGAGTTCGACCGCGTGCTGGGCGAGCGGCCCAACCAGAAGGAGAAGCAGGGCGACGCCAACGTGCGGCCGCGCGACCTGCTGAACACCGGGATCGCGGACGGGCAGGTCACCGAGGCCGGCGTGCGCCTGAACGTGAGCGTGGCGCTGCAGTACCTGGAGGCGTGGCTGCGCGCCAACGGTGCGGTCGCCATCAACAACCTGATGGAGGACGCCGCGACCGCCGAGATCTCGCGCGCGCAGCTCTGGCAGTGGATCCGCCACCGCACGCCGCTGGACGACGACGGCGCGATGACACCGGACGTGTACACCCGCATCCGCAACGAGGAGATGGAGCGGCTGCGTGCCGCAGGGGTGAGCACGCCCGAGCTGGCGAAGGCGTGCAAGCTCCTCGACGAGCTGGTGCTGACCAACGAGTTCGTCCCGTTCCTCACGCTGCCGGCGTATCCGCACCTGGCGTAAGGAAAGCCTCGGGCGCATGGAGAAGCCCGAGTGCCGAGTGCTAGGCCTCGCGGTGCGTCGTGTCATCCTGAGGGATCCGCTTCGCCGAGCGCGGCCGCGCACGCCCGGCTCCTGCGGCGACCGAGGATCTAACCGGCGAGGCAAGAGGCCCGGCGCGACGGACCGGCCCCTCTGAACGCGTAGTGAATCCTTCGCTCCGCGCCATAAGACGGAGCAAGTGCGAGCTCGGAGAGGCGCTCCGCTGAGGATGACAGAAAGTGGGGATGATCGAGTCCCCACGCACCCACGCACTGCCGTCCAGGACCCAGCACTTGGGACCTTGCACTCCTTTAACGCAACACCGGCGCAAGGAGCGAGACCGCCGCGACGATCACCACCACGCCGATCAGGTCCAGGATGATGCCGTACCTCACCATCCGCATCAGCGGGACGTAGCCGGAGCCGTAGACGATGGCGTTGCAGGGCGTCGATACCGGGAGCATGAAGCCCAGGCTGGCGGCCATCGTCGCGCCGAGCGCAGGGGGGAGCGGATCCACCCCGGCCGCGGTGGCGATGGAGATCACCACCGGCACCACCATGTTGGCCGAGGCGGTGTTGCTGGTCGTCTCGCTCACCAGCACGGCCACGATCACCGACGCCACCAGCAGCCCGAACTCGCCGTGGAGCGGCAGGAACCCGGTGATCCCCCGCCCCACCGCCTCGGCCAGACCCGTGTTGAACGACAGCACCCCCAGCGCGAAGCCGCCGCCGTACAGCAGAATCACCCCCCAGTCGATCTTGACCGCCTGCCCCCAGTCGATCGCCTTCTCCCCGGGGGCGCTCCCCGGCAGAAGGAAGAGGAGGAACGCTCCGACGAGTGCCGCGACCGCCTCGGGCACGCGCGCGTTCATCTCGCGGTAGACGGGGCTCGTCTCCCCCGCCACGAGCGCGAACACCCCCGGCACGATCCAGAGCGCCGCCGTCGCCGCGAAGGCGATGGCGACCGAGCGCTGGCCGCGCGTCCAGGTGCCCAGCGCGGCGCGCTCGCGGCGGATCAGCTCCGCGCCCTCGCCCAGCGTGCTCACCCCCGCGGGCGAGAGCCAGTTGAGGTACAGGTAGAGCGCGCCAAAAAGGACGAGCACCACCGGCACCCCCAATGACATCCACTCGAAGAAGGTGATCTCCACCCGGAGCAGCGTGCGGATGAACCCGATGCCGATCACGTTGGGCGGCGTGCCGATGGGCGTCGCCAGACCGCCGATGGAGGCGGCGAAGCTGGTCATCAGCATCAGCCCCGTGGCATAGCGCGGGTCGATCGTCGCGCCGCCAGCCGCCGTGCCGCGCATCACGCCCAGGATCGACATCCCGATCCCGAACATCATGGCCGTGGTGGCGGTGTTCGACATCCACGCGCTCAGCGCCGCCGTCACCGCCCCGAACGCCAGCAGCACCCGCGCGGGCCGCCCGCCGATCCACGGAATCGTGAGCACCGCGAAGGCCACGCGCCGGTCGAGCCCGTGCAGAAAGATCGCCCGCGCCAGGATGAACGAGCCGATGAAGAGGAAGATCAGCGGATCGGCGAAGGGCGCGAACACCTCCTTGGCGGGCGCCACGCGCAGCACCACGCACGCCGCCGCGCCCAGCAGCGCCGTCGCGGGCATGGGGAGCGCCTCCGTCATCCACAGCACTACCACGGCCGCCATCACCGCCGCCAGCCTGTGCGCCTCCGGCTTCAATCCTTCGAGCGGAGCCGCGAGCAACGCCGCGAACACCAGCGGCGCGACCACGGACCCCGTGCGGTTCCGCAGCCGCTCGAAGCGCTGCTCGCCCGCGGAGAGGACTTCACGCGGATGTGGAGTGGCTGTGGCTCTCACCGGAGCAAGTACGGGCAGGGGTGGGCAGGACGCGGCGGGCCGTGCACGATACCGCACATCAGCGGCGGCGGCAAACACGATCGGCCGCCGGCGCCGCGTGGATGCGCCGCAACCGTCCGGCCTCGAGCGCGGAAGATGTCCGTCCAGCCGAGCCACAGCTGAACTAAGGAGCGGCAGCGCACGCATTGCGCCGTTCTGCGGGCGCAAATTCTGCTGGTGGATCATTGTTAGCGCGCGGGAGTCCCTCTACCTTCAGCGCGCCGATTCGGAGCCGCGTCCATCCACCACCCCACTTCCACGATGCCGAGCCGGAAGGAACTCGAGGCCCTCTTCCTCGAACACCTCCCCTGGATCGACCGCGTCTGTTCGCTCCTCTGCCGGCGGCACGGGCTGGCCGGTGCGGACGGCGAGGACTTCACGTCGTGGGCACGGATGAAGCTGGTGGAAGACGACTACGCGGCCCTGCGCAAGTTCCGCGGCGAGAGCTCGTTGAACACGTACCTCACGGTGGTGGTATCGATGCTCTTTCGCGAGTACCGCGTCTCCCGCTGGGGCCGCTGGCGCCCCTCGGCCGCGGCGCGGCGGGAAGGGCCGGTGGCGGTGCGCCTGGAAACGTTGGTGCGCCGCGACGGGTACGGACTCGATCAGGCCGCCGAGGTGCTCCGCACGTCGGGCGACACGGACGCCTCGGGGGCAGAGCTGGCGCGGATGCTCGCCCGGCTCCCCGCGCGCACGCCGCTGCGACCCTCGCAGGTGGGCGCCGACGAGCTGGAGCACACCCCCGGCCCCGCCTCCGCCGACGACCTGGCGCAGCGCGCCGAGTCGGAGGCGGAGCGGACGCAGCTCCACGGCGCCCTGAGCCGCGCGCTGGACCGGCTGGACGCGGAGGATCGCCTGATCCTGCGCATGCGCTTCTGGGAGGATCTGAGCGTGGCGGATATCGCTCGGGGCCTGGCGCTGCCCCAGAAGCCGCTGTACAGGCGCATCGAGCGGACCCTGAACCAATTGCGCGGCCATCTGCAGGCGGCCGGGATCACTCCGGACGAAGTGCGCTCGCTCCTGGGCAAACTGGAGGCGGAATGAGCGAAAGGCGCGACAAACGCTCTACGTGTCCATCCAACAGGTATGGCGCGCAGGTGGAGGGCACCCGATGACCGATCCCATGACCAACGCAGAGCGCCTGGCCGCACTTCTCGACGGGCGGTTGGACCCGCAGCGGCGCGACGAGCTGCTGGGCGAGCTCGCGGCGTCGGAGGACGACTTCGACGCCTACGCGGCCGCGGTGGCGATCACGGCCGAGCTGGAGGGCGCCACCCCTGAGGTGACGCCGATCCACGCCGCCCCGTCGCGGCGCCGCGGACTCGCGCCGCGCTGGCTGGCGCTCGCGGCGGTGCTGGCGGGGAGCGCGCTCGCGCCCTGGCGGTGGACGCGCTTCGCGGCGGACCGCGGCGATCTCGTGGCCGTCGAGGCCGGCGCGCTCCCGCCGGGGTGGGACGCGAGCCCCTGGGGCACCACCCGCGGCGCCGGCGATCCGCTCACACCCGAGGCACGCGCCGTCCGCCTGGGTGCGCGCGTGGTGGACGTGGAGCTCGCCGTGCGCGGCCTCGACCCCGCCACCGCGCAGCTCGCGACCGAGACCGCGATGCTCCTGGAAGGCATTCCCGGCGCTGCACCCGCCGCCTCCATCTACCGCGAGGTCTCCCGCCGCGCCGGCGAGCCCGCCGAAGCCCTTGAACCGCTCTTGAGGGACGGGCGCGAGGTGGTGCCGCAGTTGGCGGGCGAGGAGCGGGTGAGGCTAGGTGCGTGGATCGAATCGGCGCGCATCGCCGCCGCGACGCGCGACCGTGGCTTCTTCGCAAGCCGGGCCACCCGCTCGCAGTTGGAGCGGATGGCCCGGGACCCTTCTCTCCCCCCGGCCGCCCGGAGCGCCGCCGCGCGCATCCAGGCGGAGGTGGGGTCCGGCGCCGGAGTCGATTGGGCGGTTATGGACCGCGATCTGGCGCTGGTGCTTCGGGTCCTTGGCGGCTGAGGCCGCGTGGACCTGACGGTCAGGGGCCGACCACTGCGGTCGCCGCCACACAGGTGAAGTCGGTCCCGAGGAGCGCCAGCGGCTCGTCCGGGGCCGTAGCCTTTTCAGGGCCCCTGTACTTGGGCGTGGGTCGCGCGGTGAGCCCGTCCAGTAGGTTGTAAAAGGCGTGGAAATGGGTAATCGGAAGGTCGCGTTCGGGCCTATCCGCGGGCACCGGCATCGGGAACCGGGGACGCACCGGAACATCATCCGGTTGCGCGTGGAAGATCAGGAGCTCGATCTTGTCATCGACTGGGCGGAGTACGCGCGTCTGTGGACTCCCGCCTCCCGCAAGCGGGACGGCGTGCACCTCGAGTGTCTCCCCCTGCACACCTTTGATCACCCATTCCAGCCAGGTGGCCATGTAGATCTCCCCGGATGAGCCGAAATCCCAGCGCCCGCCGAATGACCGTGAGGCCGCCTCGCCTTGCCGGAGGATGACCCGCGCGCGGATCTGAGCCGGATCGTGCCCGTCAATCAGCTCGCGTGACACCCTTCCGTTCAAGGATTCCGTGAGATCGACCACGCCGTCGAACCATCCGAGATCTGCCTTGCCCGTACTGCCCAGAACCGGAAACTCGACCCGCTTCCCGTCGAGCGCGATGGTAGGTGGTGCCGTTTCAGGGGCTTCTGAATACCTCTGGTCGTACTTCAAAACAGCGGCGTGCGCTGGTGGGTGGTTGTGCATCTGGGGTAGCAGCACGTGCAGTGTGTTTTCCACCTCGTCTCGCGCCAGGAGGCACATGCCCCCGAAGACGATGTGAAGATCGAATCTGCGGTTTTGCTGATCCTGGTCCATGTGCCCCTCTCTCTCGTTGGTGGTCACGTGCCGGCGTAGCGGTAGCCGGCCCACGCGGCCGGTGAACGCAGCGCCACATCGGGCGACTGAAGCATCTGGAGCTGTGCGTCGCGCAGTGCGCGCGGCGCGTTCCCGAGCTGCTGGTAGCGGTGATGGAACGTGGTCATCAATGCCCGCGCGTGCTCGTCGTCCACGCGCCACAGGCTCCCCATCACTCCTCCCGCGCCCGCGCTGGCGAGCGCGCCCGCGAACCCCGCGAACGCTCCTGAGCGCCCGCTGCCGGCCCGTAGCGTCTGGCAGGCGGAAAGCACGACCAGGCGCATGCGGCTCAACTCCATGTCGGCGAGCGTAGCGGCGGCCAGGTCTCCGCCCTCGGTCCCGCCCGGCGCCAGCACCAGGTATGACCGCTCCGGGCGCAGGTCGTCGAAGGCCGCATGCCCGGCGAAGTGGACGATCCGCGTCCCGCGGAGCGCTCGAGCCAGCGCCTCCGGCGTGGCGGCGGCGCCTTCCAACACCTTTGCGCCGGGGTATACGCGCGACGCCAATGCTGCCACCTCGGCGCGTGCCCCGCCAAGCCGTCCGAGTGCCGGATGCGCCCGCGCCTCGAACGCCGGATCGGCCACGAGGAGCACCCCACCGGATGCAACCTCCCTTTTCTGCACGCGGAGCGCGTCTGCCAGTGTGCCGGCGAAGCTGGAGGGATGGTTTTCCACCAGGTAGCGCCCGCGTCGCGAGTCACGCAGCGCCGCAAAGGGAATTCCCGCGATCTCCCCATCCGCGACCACGACGACCTCGGTTCCCACTCCGCCCAGCCGATCCGCGATAGGCAGGACCAGCTCAGCGTAGAGCGCCTCCAGATCGGCCCGGAACGTCGGCTCCGCGGCGCGCATCTCCAGCGCAGACTGCACACGCCTCGCCCGCCGGACGAGAGCGTCTCCCCGGACGCCCGTCCGCATCAGCTGGACGCCATCATTGGACAAGGTCCAGGCGAGCAGGGTGTCACTGACGAGGGCATACACCACCGCGACGCGCCCCGGCTGCATTCGCGGCGGTGACGGTGCCGGGACGGACCGGCCCGGCTTCGCGCCGAGGGAGGCGCGCCCCTTCTCCAGGTATGCCAGAGCCCCTGCGGTGTCTCCCGCCGCCAGCCGCAGCATCACGGCCTGGTCGAATACGGTTCGCGCCGCATCCAGGAGCGACGCTCGGAGGGGGGCGCTGGAGAGGGCCTCGCGCTGTTCGATCAGGAGTGTGGTGGCGAGATCCAGGTCCGCTGTCGCGCCGCGTGCATCGCCGAACGCGAGCCGTGCTCTGGCGCGTGCCACCAGCGCCCGCAGGCGGCGGATGGCGGGACGAGCGCCGTGCGACGCGGCTATTACCCGATCCAGCGCAGCGGCAGCCTCGCGTGGCGAGCGACCGACTACCTCGTGTGCCCACGCGAGCTGCAGGTCGGCGGCCAGCCAGCTCCGCGCCTCGGGTGAAGAGATGCGTGGCGCAAGCGCTTCCCCGGCCCGGATGTCGGCCGCCGCTCCGGCGGAGTCTCCCGTGGCCAGGCGCATCTCTGCCCTCGCAATCCGTGCCTCGGCCAGGTGCACCGTCCGGCCGGCCATTTCCGCGACGGCGACTCGCTCGTCCTGAAGCCGGAGGGCAGAGCGCGCGAGCCCGTCCACGGCGGACGCTCGCGCGGCGACCGCGAGGACGTTGCCGCGCCAGACCGACGTGCGGAACGGCGCGAGGATCAGGAGCGCCCGGTGCACGGAGCCGTACGCCGCCACGTTGGCTCCCAGCGCGTACTCGATGTCTGCCCGGACGTACAGCGCACCGCCCACCCCCTCGCGCTCGTTCGCCCGTGCGAGCAGCCGCTCGGCCCTCCGGGCGGCATCCAGTGCACCCTGGTACCGACCCCGGCGCAGGCGTGTGGTCGCCAGCGCCCATTGCTGGTGCCCGGCCAGGGCCGGGTAGCGCAGGGTGTCCGTCTCCGCCATGAGCGCTTGCAGCATGTGCTCCGCCTCCTGCATGCGTGCTGTAGCCATCATCGTCGTGGCCAGCATCCTGCCGGCCCACCGGGCAAGCGGCTGCGAGGGAGCCCGGAGCGCCGCGACCCGTTCGAAGCGCTCGCCGGCGGCGGCGAACTCGGCGGCGGAGAAAGCCGCCTGCCCGGCGGCGAACGCATGGTGCGCTTCGGCAAGCGTGCGCGAGGCGGCGGGGTCCGCCCGGGCGCTGTGGATGGCACGGACCGCGTCGGCCAGCGAGGCATCGCCTCTCCTGCGCTCCAGCTCGCGGCCCAGGACTTCGGCGGTGCGCAGCCACCCCTGCGCGCGTACCACGTCGCCTCGCAGCAGCGCGCTCCCCCACTCGTCGAGCGCGACGTTCCAGCCGTGCACCCGCGCCTCCTGCGGCGCCCGCGCCGCGTACCCCGCGACCTCCGCCGGAGCGGCGCCGGGTGGCGGAGGTCGCGGAGGGGTCCACTCGCTCCGCGGCCGGAGGTGCCCGCGGGCTTCCTCCGCCCAGCCGGAGATGGAGTCGGCGGCGAGGAAGTCGCGCCAGGCAACCTGCGCCTGCCCGTCCACCCCAAGCCATTCCAGCGCGAGGGCGAGGTTGTAAAGCGCCGCGGGGTTGCGGGGCTCCGCGTCCAGCGATCGCTCAGCGACGTCGATGGCTTCCAGCAAATCGCGGACGTTCTGGGCTCGCCCAGCACGAACCAGGTGCGCGGCCGCGAGGTCCGCCAGCGCCGCGCCGGGACGCTCAGACACGCGCGCCGCCGTCTGCAAGGATGAGATGGACCGGTCCAGCGGAATTCCCGCGGTGTCGCTCCACACGAGGTCGATCAGCGCCGACGCATGCAGCGCCTGCGGGGACGCGCTGTCGCGGACTTCGCGCGCAGCACGCATCGACAGCTCCAGGACGGCCGCGGGTGGAGAGACGGGATCGCCGCCGCATTCGGCGCGCGGGACGGTGGTGCCGGGCGCCGGGCGCGCGACGCACTTCCGGAAGCTCACCTGCTGCGAAAGACGGGGCACAAAGGTACGGATTAGCGCTCCGGACCTGCCCAGCTCCCCGAGTGCTCCGTGAGATTGCGCGCCCCCGGCGTCGCTGGGGCGAAAGGCGAAGTACAGCACGGCCGTTACGCTCGTGGCAACCAACACTGCCAGGCTGATACAAACGCGGAGCGCGAGCGGAGTGGCAGGGAAGCGCACTGGAGGAGGGTCGTAGTGAGGGGCAAGCGACTCCAGCTGCTACAGGATGCTGCGGCAGGGTGGATCGATCCTGAGAATGGCTTTGCGGTAAACAGAAAAGCAAGGCCTTTGGCGCCAGGTAACGAACATCATCATGATCCGACACGCGCTTACAGCATGTGGCTAAATCTTACATTTTGCGCCCGGCCCCCGGTCTGCTACGTTGGTGGGCGCCGCCGAACGATGCGCGGCGCACGTTACGGGGCACAGGGGACGGGAGGTCATGGGTTCACAGATGGCGCTGGAGAGCGTGGGGTACGTGGCGTCGGTGCTGGTGGCCGTGTCGCTGATGATGAGTTCCATCCTGCGGCTGAGGCTGATCAACCTGGTGGGGTCGGCGGCGTTCACGGTATACGGGGTGCTGATCCACGCGTACCCGGTGGCGGCGGTGAACGGGCTGATCGTGCTGATCAACCTGTACTACCTGCGGCAGATGCTGGGCTCGCGCGAGTACTTCAAGCTCCTGCGCGTGCAGTCGCGTTCGGAGTACCTGCGCTACTTCCTGGACTTCCACAGGGCCGACATCCAGCGCTTCCTCCCGGGCTTCACGCACACGCCGGCCGCGGCGCAGCTCACCCTCTTCCTGCTGCGCGACATGGTGCCCGCGGGTCTCTTCATTGGCGAGCTTCGGGAGGACGGGGCGCTGCGCGTGGTGCTGGACTTCGTGATCCCGCAGTTCCGCGACTTCAAGACGGGGCGCTACCTCTTCACCGACCAGGCGGCGTTCTTTCGCGAGCTGGGCGTGCACGAGATCCTGAGCGACCCGGGGAGCAGCGAGCACAGCAGGTACCTGCGCCGCATGGGCTTCGCGCCGGGGGAGGGCATGTACCGCCTGCGCGTCGCGTGAGCGAATTCGTCTTCCGCGCGCGCCGCGTCGTCCTGCCGGAGGGCGTACGTCCCGCGTCCGTGCACGTCGCGGGCGGCCGCATCGCGGCGGTGCGGGCGTTGGACGACGCGGCCGATGGCGCGTCCGTGGTGGATGCGGGCGACGCGGTGCTGATGCCGGGCTTAGTGGACACGCACGTGCACGTCAACGAGCCGGGACGGACGGACTGGGAGGGATTCGAGACCGCCACCCGTGCCGCCGCGGCCGGCGGGGTGACGACCATCGTGGACATGCCGCTGAACGGCATCCCCGCCACGACGTCCGCGGAGGGGCTGCGCGCGAAGCTGGACGCGGCGCGGGGGCGGTGTGAGGTGGAGGTGGGATTCTGGGGCGGCGTGGTTCCAGGGAACGAGACCGAGCTGCGCCCGCTGTGGGAGGCGGGGGTGCTCGGCTTCAAGTGCTTTCTCGCTCCGTCCGGCGTCGACGAGTTCGGCCACGCAGGCGAGGCGGAGCTGCGGGCCGCGATGCCGATCCTGGCGGAGCTGGACGCGCCGCTGCTGGTGCATGCCGAGCACCCGGCGCCGCTGGAGCGCGCAGCCGCCGCCATCGCCGGCGAGGACCCGCGCGCCTACGCCACTTACCTCCGCTCCCGCCCCCCGGAAGCGGAGGTCGAGGCGATCGAGATGATGATCCGTCTCTGCCGCGAGCTCGGCACGCGTGTGCACATCGTCCACCTGGCGGCGGCGGAGGCGCTTCCGCTGCTCCGCGAGGCGCGCGCCGAGGGGCTGCCCATCACGGTGGAGACGTGCCCGCACTACCTGCACTTCGCGGCGGAGGAGATCCGCGACGACCGGCTGGAGTGGAAGTGCGCGCCCCCGATCCGCCATCGAGCGAACCGCGACCGGCTGTGGGACGCGCTCGCGGCGGGCGACGTGGACCTCGTCGCATCGGACCACTCGCCGTGCCCGCCGTCGATGAAGGCGGGCGACTGGTTCGCGGCGTGGGGCGGGATCGCGTCGCTCCAGCTCGGGCTGCGCGTGACGTGGACGGCGGCGCGTGCGCGGGGGATGGGCCCGGAGCGCGTGGCGGAGTGGATGTGCGCGGCGCCGGCGCGGCTTGCGGGGCTGGACGCGCGCAAGGGCTCCATCGCCGTGGGGCGCGACGCGGACCTGGTGGTGTGGGATCCGGAAGCGGAGGCCACCGTGCGGCCGGAGACGCTCCATCACAGGCACAAAGTGACCCCCTACGCGGGCGGCGTCTTTGCCGGGGCGGTGCTGGCGACGTACGTTCGTGGGGTGCAGGTGTACGCCCGCGGCCGCTTTCCGGATCAGCCGGCCGGGCGCATCCTCCTTCGCGACATCGCATGACCGACTTCGAGGAGCTGCCGGACCTGGCGTCGGAGCGGCTGGGCGGCGCGGTGCTGGCCGCCAACGACGAGTTCTTTGCCCCCAAGGAGGGGCTCCTCAAGCCCGGCCCCGCCGAGTGGCGCGAGGGCGAGTACACCGAGCGCGGCAAGTGGATGGACGGCTGGGAGACGCGCCGCCACTCGCCGGACCACGACTGGTGCATCGTGCGCCTCGGCGCCCCGGGGATCGTCCGCGGCGTGGTGGCGGACACTTCATTCTTTCGCGGCAACTATCCGGAGCACTGCTCGCTGGAGGGCTGCTCCGTCCCCGGTGCCCCCGCCGCCGCCGATCTGGCGCAGGCGGAGTGGACCGAGATCCTCCCGAAGTCGCCGCTCGAGGGCGACCACAAGAACCGCTTTCCGGTAGAGCACGGCGGGCGCTTCACCCACCTGCGCTTCCACATCTACCCGGACGGCGGGGTGGCGCGGCTGCGCGTGCACGGCGAGGTGGTGCCGCAGTGGACGCGCTTCGCCCGCGCCGGCGGCGAGGTGGAGCTGGCGGGGATGGAGAACGGCGGGTGGGTGGTGTCGTGCAGCGACATGTTCTTTGGCGACCGGCAGAACCTGATCCTCCCCGGCCGCTCGCTCTTCATGGGCGACGGGTGGGAAACGCGCCGCCGCCGCGGGCCCGGACACGACTGGAGCATCGTACGCCTGGCCGCGCCGGGCACCATCCACCGCGTGGAGATCGACACGGACCACTTCAGGGGCAACGCGCCGGAGCGCTGCACGCTGGAGGCGATCCACCTCCCGGGCGCCACCGCCGACGCGCTCGCCGCCGCCTCGTGGACGCCACTGCTCGCGGAAACCAGCCTCCAGCCCCACGCGCGTCACCGCTTCGAGGAAGAGGTCATCGCCGCCGGCCCCGCGACGCACGTCCGCCTCAACGTCTTCCCCGACGGCGGGATCGCGCGCTTGAGGTTGTTCGGGGTGCTGGCGGATGGGGACGGTCGGCGTGACGCCGGAGGCTGAAGCCCCCGGCTGGAACCACGGGAAGGCGGCTGAAGCGACTCGGGAAACGCGGCATCGGATCCGGCGGCGGCTCAGGCGGACTTCGCGTGATGCGGCGGCCTTCATGCGCTCCTGGTGCCGGTTCCTGACCGCGCCGTCAGGTCGCCTTGCGGACCGATCTCGCCCCCGAGTCCGCGCAGGCGGACTTTGTGCCGTCGTTGCCGCGAGCTCACTCGCCACGAGCGAGCCATCACCCCACCCCACCCCGGCATGACCGCCCTCGACCACCTCAACGTCCTTCCGCCGGAAGAGGCCGTGCGAGAGCTGCTCACCTGCTGCGGATCGCGGGAGTGGGCGCGGCGGATGGCGGCGGCGCGGCCGTTCGGGGACGAGGCGGCGTTGCTGATGCGGGCGGACGAGGTCTGGTGGGCGCTGGAGGAGCGGGATTGGCTGGAAGCCTTTCGCAGCCACCCGCGCATCGGCGAGAAGAAGGCGGATGCCGGCCAGACCTCCCGCGAGCAGGCGTGGTCCGCCGGGGAGCAGGCGGGGATGGGCAGCGCGGCCGCGGAGACGCAGCGCGCGCTCGCCCGGGGGAACCGCGAGTACGACGAGCGCTTCGGCTTCATCTACATCGTGTGCGCGACGGGGAAAACGGCCGACGAGATGCTCGCCCTTCTCCGCCAACGCCTCGCCAACGACCCCGCCGCCGAGCTGCGCGTCGCGGCGGGGGAGCAGAGCAAGATCACCCGGATTCGCCTGGAGAAGCTGCTGGCTGCCCACAGCGAGTAAACACGGGCGACGTCAGCATCGAGCAGCGACATCCACACCCAATCGACCCAACCATGAGCGCGATCACGACGCACGTGCTGGACACCGCCCGGGGCCGGCCCGCATCAGGCGTGGCGGTCGTGCTGGAGCGTGTGGCGGAAGGCCTCGCAACGCCGCTCGGGCGCGGCGCGACCGATGCGGACGGGCGCCTGCGCGACATCCTTCCATCCGGCGCGCCTCTGGACGCGGGGACGTACCGGCTCGTCTTCGACACGGGCGGCTACTTCGCGGCGCAGGGAACCGATGCGTTTTATCCGGAAGTGGCGGTCGTTTTCCAGGTAAAGAACGGAGGCGGGCACTTCCACGTCCCGCTCCTGCTGAGCCCCTTCGGCTACTCCACCTACCGCGGCAGCTGATGAACCCCGCCGTTCGCGAGATCCTGGAACTCGTATTTCGCTGGATCCACGTGATCGCGGGGATCATGTGGATCGGCAACTCGCTTCTGTGGAACTGGATCGACCGCAACCTCCTCCCCGCCGAGCCCGGCAAGGAAGGGGAGATCTGGCTGCTGCACAGCGGCGCGTTCTACCGCATGGAGAAGAACCTGGCCGGGTGGGACCGCGCGCGGCCGCTGCACTGGTTCAAGTGGCAGGCATACACCACCTGGCTCACCGGCGCGGCGCTACTTGTCGTTGTTTACTATGCGAGCGGCGGCGCGCTCCTGGTGGACCCGGCCGTGCGCGAGCTCACCCCCGGGCAGGCGGTCGGCGTGGCGACGGGGTCTATCGTGGGGGCGTGGCTGGCGTACGACCTGGTGCTGGGCCGCGCGATCTCGCGGATGGGGCGGATGGGCGCGGTGGCGGGATTCGCGCTCGTGCTCGGGGTCGCGTACGGGCTCACGCACCTGCTGAGCGGGCGCGCGGCGTTTCTGCACGTGGGCGCGATGCTGGGCACGCTGATGGCGGGGAACGTCTACCGCGTCATCATGCCGTCGCAGCGCGTGCTGGTGGCCGCGGCGGAGCGCGGGGAGCGACCGGACCCGGCGCCGTCGAAGCGCGCCAAGGAACGGTCGGTCCACAACAACTACATGACCTTCCCGGTCATCGTGCTGATGCTGAGCAGCCACTTCCCGGACCTGTACGGGCACCGGCTGAACTGGCTATTCCTGGGCATCCTGGTACTCGCCGGCGCCACGGTGCGCCACATCCTGAACGTCCGCTTCACCCTTGGGCGCTGGAAGCCCGCGCTCGCCGCCACCTTCGCGACGACGCTCGGCGCCCTCTTTCTCCTCCTGGCGCGCCCGGCCGGCTCCCGCACCGCCGCCGCCCGCGCGGGTGAGCGCGCCACTTTTGCGCAGGCCAACGCCGTCATCCAGAAGCGTTGCGCCGTCTGCCACTCCGCCAGCCCGGCCGATCGCACCTTTGGAGCGGCCCCGGGGGGCGTGGCCTTCGACACCCCCGAGCAGATCCTGGCGCGCGTGGAGCGCATCCGCGTCCGCGCGGTCGAGACCGCGACGATGCCCCCCGCCAACAAGACTTTCATCACGCCCGAGGAGCGCGCCGTCCTCGGCCGCTGGATCGCACAGGGGGCGCGGCGGGAGTGACGAAGTCTCAGGTTGGAGCGCAATGCGGTCGCGAGTGAGGTTGGTGGCTCGGCGGTTGCTGCTTACATCTGTTCATTCGTCATTGTCTGCCACCACATCCCACGACACGCGGAGCTCTCGATGGAACCACAGGACAACCTCAAGGTCAACCTGCAGAAGGCGATCAACACGCACGAGGACGCGATGGCGGCGGTGGCGGACGTGCTCGACCACTCCAAGGACCCGGTGTACGCGGAGATGCTCGAGACGCTCAAGCGCAACGTGGGGATGCTGCGCGCCGCGGCTGCGCGGACCCCGCCGGACGCATGACGCCGGTCGCCACCATCGGCTACGAAGAGGCGACGGTGAAGCGGTTTCTGGCGGCGCTGCGGGATGCGGAGGTGGAGCTCCTGGTAGACGTCCGCGCCCTCGCCAGTTCACGGCGGCCGGGGTTCGCCAAGACCGCGCTCGCCGCCAACCTGCGGGGTGCGGGGATCGAGTACCTGCACCTGCGAGGCCTCGGCACGCCGCCGGAGGGGCGCGCCGCCGCCCGCGCCGGCCGGCACGATGAGATGCGAACCGTCTTCGCGGAGCACCTCGCCACGCCCGCCGCCCAGGCCGAGCTCGAAACGCTGGCCTCGCTCGTGAGCGCCGGCCGCCGCGTCTGCCTCCTCTGCCTGGAGGCCGACCCCACCCACTGCCACCGCAGCCTCGTCGCCAGCGCGCTGGCGGAGCGCGTGCCGATGGAGGTGAAGCACCTCAGGGTGGAAGACGAGTAGCCCTCGAGCGCCTGCTCTTTCAACGCCTCAACCCGCACTGCTGGCGATGCTGGAGATCCGCCGGGAGCCGCTCAGCGCGCTGGAGGAGTACGCGACGGTCCCGATCGCGTTCGAGGTCCGCTCGGTGTTCGACGCGGCGGAGGCGGGCGGCGGGTTCGAGCTGACGGAGCGTCCGGTCGTGGCTCCGTACCTCAAGGATCACGACGCGATCCCGGGCGAGGGGCCGGACGGGTGGGCGATGCACTTCGACCTGGCGAACTGGGCCCTGTTCGCGGCGTGGCAGGACGGCCGGCGGGCGGGTGGTGCGGCGGTCGCGTTCGATACTCCGGGCGTGGACATGCTGGAGGGGCGGCGCGACCTGGCCGTGCTGTGGGACATCCGCGTCCGGCCCGAGGTGCGCGCACAAGGAGTGGGCACCGCTCTCTTTGTCGCTGCCGGGGCGTGGGCGCGGGCGAAGGGGTGCACCGAGCTCAAGGTGGAGACGCAGAACATCGACGTCCCCGCCTGCCGGTTCTATGCGCGGCAGGGGTGCGTGCTCGCGGAGGCCAACCGCGGCGTCTATCCCACGCTGCCGCACGAGGTACAGCTGATCTGGCGCAAGCCTCTGCGCTGACGCCCCGCACCGTTCTTGCAGAACCCGGCCGCTTCACCGCCAGCGACTGCTGGCCGATCCATCGCGCACTACGGGGCTGGACTCATGCGCAAGACGGTTGTCGTAGCCGTGGTACCCCTTTTCGCATCCGTGCTCGCCGCGGGCTGCGCTCGCGACGGCGGGACGCCGGGGGATCCCTCCCTGGTCCAGACGGCGCAGGCGCAACAGTGCAACCGGCTGGAAACCCGGGACGCCAATGACCGCGATCAGCGCCCGGCATTCGCGTGGCAGACGCGGGCTTGCGCGGCGAGGTCGAACGTCCGCTACAACGTGTCGGTGGTGGCGCGGGGGCTCACCCGGCCGTGGGCCGTCGAGCCGCTTCCCGGCGGTACTTTCCTGGTGACCGAGAAGCCGGGGCGAATGCGCATCGTCTCCGCCAACGGGCAGGTCGGGGCACCGCTGGCGGGAGTTCCCGAAGTCGATGCGCGGGGGCAGGGCGGGCTGCTGGACGTGGCGCTGAGCCCGCGCTTCGCGCGCGACCGCACCGTCTTCTGGAGCTTCACCGAGCCGCGCCAGGGCGGCAACGGCACCAGCATCGCGCGCGGCGTGCTCTCGGCGGACCGCAGGCGCCTGGAGCAGGTGCGGGTGATCCTGCGCACGCGCCCCACCTACGAGAACAACCTGCACTTCGGCTCGCGCCTGGCCTTCGGGCCGGACGGGATGCTGTACGTCACCATGGGCGAGCGGTCGGCCCGCGAGACGCGGCCGCAGGCGCAGGAGCTGGGGAGCCACCTGGGGAAGACGCTGCGCATCACGACCGACGGCGCGCCGGCGCCGGGCAACCCGTTCATCGGACGGGCCGGCGCGCTCCCGGAGATCTGGTCGATCGGCCACCGCAACATCCAGGCGGCGGCCTTCGACGGGCAGGGTAACTTCTGGGCGGTCGAGCACGGCACCCGCGGCGGCGACGAGGTGAACCGCGTGGAGAAGGGGAAGAACTACGGCTGGCCCATCGCCGCGTACGGGGTGGAGTACCGCGGCGGCCCGGTCACCTCCGCGCTGGGCACGGCGACCACGCAGCGCGCCGGTACCGAGCAGCCCGTCTACTACTGGGACCCGGTGATCGCCCCCTCCGGGGCACAGCTCTACACGGGGAGCGCCTTCCCGGCGTGGCGCGGCAGCCTCTTCGTGGGCGGGCTCGCTTCCATGCGCCTCGTGCGCCTCCCGCTTGCCAACGGCCGCGTGACCGGCGAGGAGCACCTCCTCACCGACCGCAAGCAGCGCATCCGCGACGTGCGCCAGGGCCCCGACGGCGCCCTCTACGTCGTCACCGACGCCGAGAACGGCGAGCTGCT
>JAUJMI010000292.1 GCA_030446945.1 Longimicrobium sp.
ACTCCACGTAGTCGTCCAGGATGCGCTTGAACTCCTCGGCGATGTGGTCGCCGCGAAGGGTGACGGTGTGCTCGCCGTCAACGTAGACGGGGGCCTTGGGCTCCTCAAAGGTGCCGGGGAGCGAGATCCCCAGGTTGGCGTGCTTCGACTCGCCGGGGCCGTTCACCACGCACCCCATCACGGCCACCTTCATCTCCTCCACCCCCGGGTGCGTGTCGCGCCAGACGGGCATCTGATCGCGCAGGTAGCCCTGGATGTCCTCCGCCAGCTTCTGGAAGTAGGTGGAGGTGGTGCGTCCGCAGCCGGGGCAGCTCGTCACCTGCGGGGTGAAGGAGCGCAGCTCCAGCGACTGGAGGATCTGCTGCGCCACGTGCACCTCTTCCGTGCGGTCGCCGCCCGGCTTGGGGGTGAGCGAGACGCGGATGGTGTCGCCTATCCCCTCCTGCAGCAGGATGCTGAGCCCCGCGGCGGAGGCGACGATCCCCTTGGTCCCCATACCGGCCTCGGTGAGCCCCAGGTGCAGCGGGTAGTCGCTGAGGGGGGCGAGCATGCGGTAGACGGCCACCAGGTCCTGCACCCCGCTCACCTTGGCGGAGAGGAGGATGCGGTCGTGCGGCAGGCCAAGGCGCTCGGCGGTGGCGGCGGAGCGCATGGCGCTCTCCACCATCGCCTCCATCATCACCGTCTTGGCGTCTTTGCGCTCGTGCTCAGGACGGGCGGCGTTGGCGTCCATCAGCTCGGTGAGGAGCGCCTGGTCCAGCGATCCCCAGTTGACGCCGATGCGCACCGGCTTCCCGAACTCGATGGCGCGCTCCACGATGGCCGCGAAGTTCTCGTCGTGGCGCTTGGCCCCCACGTTCCCCGGGTTGATGCGGTACTTGGCGAGCGCGCGGGCGCAGTCCTCGTGCTTGTGGAGGAGGATGTGCCCGTTGTAGTGGAAGTCGCCCACGATGGGGACCTCGACGCCGCGCATGCGCAGGAACTCGACGATGTGCGGGACGGCGGCGGCGGACTCCTCGTTGTTCACGGTCACCCGCACGATCTGGCTCCCCGCGCGCCAGAGCGCGGCCACCTGCCGCACCGTCCCCTCGATGTCGGCCGTGTCCGTGTTGGTCATCGACTGCACCACCACGGGGTGCGCGCTCCCCACGAGCACGCCGCCCACGCCGGCGGTGACGGTCCTTCTGCGCGGTCTGGGTCCCATCGTCGGTTCGGAAACTCGGGTCGGTGCTGCCTGCAATCGCGCTAAATCTAACCCTTTCGCGCAGTTGGGGGAATCGCGCCTCACTCCTGCCGCAGCGACCTCCGATGCGGGCGACGCGGCCGGGGGGGAAGGCAGCACGTGGCGAGCGCCACTGGAGTGCGTCCCGATCCGCCGCCGAGGAACGTTGGTTACGCCGGCGGAAGCACCTCCCACACGCGGACGGTGCTGTGAGCGCCGGTGGCGGGGTCGCTGATCTCCTCGCGGCGGTCGATCTCGGCGGTGCGCCAGCCGGCGGAGTACATGCGGTTGCGGAACTCGGAGAGGTAGACGCGCCCCGGATCGGCCACCAGCGCCCGCCCGCCGGGCGCCACCACGCGCGGCAGGAGCGCGGCGAGAATCTCCGCGTTGCGCATCTCGTAGAGAACGTCGGCGGCGAGCACCAGCGGGTACCGCTCGCCCTCGGGCGGATGGCGCCAGTCGAGCGGCGCGGTGCGCAGCGGGCCGAGCCCGTTGCGCTCCGAGTTGACGCAGGCGAAGCGGAGTGCGTCATCATACCAGTCGGTCGCCAGCACGTCGGCGCCCAGATGCCTAAGGGCGAGCGCGGGGAGGGCCACGCCGCACCCCAGCTCCAGCGCGGCGGGCGCGGCGGGCGGCGCGTCCAGCAGGTGCCGGGCGAGGATGCGCGCGGAGGGCCACAGGTCCGCCCAGTAGGGGAGGCGCTCGTCGGCGTCGAAATCCTCCTCGACGATCAGCTCGTCCGCGGCGCGCGGCATGATGAGGTCCACGCACCACCCCGCGTGCTCGAAACGCTCCTCGCGGACGGCGAAACGGCGGCGCAGCTCGGCCTCGTTGGGCGACAACCGTTTCCTCCGCGTTGCATGGCGAGCTTGCTCCCGCGCGGCGGCGGGGACTACCTTTCCCTTTCCGGGCCGGGAGCTTCGCGCCCCGGTGCCGCTCCGTCAACCCGCGAGAGATCCCGCATGGCCCAGCGGCGCTCCGTCGAAGGCCGGATCCGGCGCGCGCTGATCCTCTTCTCCGTGCTTCCCTCGCTCGCGCTGCTGGCGGGCGGCACCTTGGTGGTGCTGCGCACCGCCGCCCTCAGCGACTCCGTGGCGGCGTGGGAGCGCGCGGGCGAGAGCGGCGGCGCCCTGATCCGCGCCGCCGAGGACTCGCGCGACCGCGCGGTGGCCGCCGCGGCCCGCACGCACCGCGCGGAGCTGGAAGCGTCGGTCACCAATGCGCGCCGCTGGGAGTGGGTGCTGCGCCGCGCGGTGGTGTGGCTCGCGATGGCGGGGGCGCTGGCGGGGCTGGTGCTGGCCGCCCTCGCCGCGCGCGCGGCCCGGCGCATGGGGCGCCGCCTGTGCCAGCCCGTGGAGGAGCTGGCGGGGTGGGCTCGGCTCGTGGCCCGCGGCGAAGCGCTCCCCGCGGACGACGACGAGCGGCAGGGGCACGACGAGTTCGGGGTGCTGCGCCAAGCCTTTCGCACCATGGCCCGCGAGCTGGCCGAGGCCCGCGCCCGCGAGCTGGAGGCGGAGCGGATGCGGAGCTGGGTGGCGATGGCCCGCCGGGTGGCGCACGAGCTCAAGAACCCGCTCACCCCCATCCGCTTCGCGCTGCGTACCCTGGAGCGCGGCGGCGCCGGCACCCCCGCGGAGCGCGAGGCGCTGGAGACGCTGGGGGAGGAGAGCGCGCGGCTGGAGGAGCTGGCTCGCTCCTTTGCCCAGTTCGGCCGCCTCCCGGAGGGGCCGCAGAGCGAGGTGGACCTGCGCGAGCTGCTGGAGTACCTCCTCCGCACCCACCTTCCCGCCGGCTCCGAGCCGCGGCTGCGTCTGCCGGTGGAGATGCCGATGGTGCGCGGCCACTACGACGCCCTCAGCCGCGCCTTCGCCAACCTCCTCCTCAACGCCGGGGACGCGGTCGGTGCGGACGCGGGCCCCGGCTCGGTGCAGGTGGTGGCGCGCGCGGCCGAGGGGTGGGTGGAGGTACGGGTGCTGGACGGCGGCCCAGGGATTCCGCCCGAGAACCTGGAGCGCATCTGGGAGCCGGACTTCACCACCAAGTCGCGCGGCACCGGCCTGGGGCTGGCGCTGGTGAAGCAGACGGTGCAGGCGCACGGCGGGCGCGTGGCCGCCCGCAACCGGCCGGAGGGCGGGGCGGAGTTCCGCGTCGTGCTTCCCCTGGCGCCCGACGTGGCGCTGGCGCACTCGGCTTAGGAGGGACGGTGATGCGCTTCATGGAGGAGGCGCTGACCCGCGCCCCCCGCCGGAAATGGCCGACACGCTGATCGTCATCGCGGAGTCCGAGCCTTTGAAGCGCGGGTGGGCTCGCGAGACGCTGGAGCACACGCGCCAGCCGCGCGCGCTGCGCCTCGCCACCCATCCGCCCGCGCACGAGCTTCCGCCGCTGGTCGTGCACCCGATCCCCTGAAGCGCCCCGCCTCATGCAATCCGTCCTGATCGTAGACGACGAGCCCAACATCCGCCGGATGCTGGGAGCCCTGCTCCGCGCGGAGGGGTACGAGGTGCGCGAGGCGGGCTCGGGACGCAGCGCCCTGGCCGAGGTGCGCGGCGACGAGCCGGACGCCGTGGTGATGGACCTCTACATGCCCGACGCCACGGGGCTGGAGGTGCTTCCTGAGCTGAAGAAGGCGGCGCCGGACGTGCCGGTCCTCATGATGAGCGGGCGCGCCTCCCTTTCGGACGCGGTGAAGGCCACCAAGCTGGGCGCCTTCCACTTCGTGGAGAAGCCGCTCGCCCCCGAGGCCGTCCTCCTCTCCCTGCGCTCGGCGCTGGAGCTGCGCCACGCGAAGGCGACGAACCGCGCTCTCCTCGAGGAGCTCCGCGCGCGCGACGGGATGGTGGGGCGCACCCCCGCCATCGAGCAGGTGCGCAGCGTCATCGAGCGGGTCGCGCCCACCGATGCGCGGGTGCTGATCACGGGCGAGAGCGGCACCGGGAAGGAGGTGGTGGCGAGCGCGGTGCACGAGCGCTCGGCGCGGCACACGGGGCCGCTGGTGCGCCTCAACTGCGCCGCCATCCCGCGCGACCTGGTGGAGAGCGAGATGTTCGGCCACGAGAAGGGCGCGTTCACCGGGGCCACCGAGCGCCGCCGCGGCCGCTTCGAGCTGGCCAGCGGGGGGACGCTCTTTTTGGACGAGATCGGCGACCTCAGCCTGGAGGCGCAGGCGAAGCTCCTCCGCGCCCTCGAGGGCGGCGAGGTGGAGCGGGTGGGCGGCCACGAGCCGATCAAGGTGGACGTGCGCATCCTGGCCGCCACCAACAAGGACCTGCGGGCCGAGGTGGCGGCGGGTCGGTTCCGGGAGGATCTCTTCTTCCGGCTGCACGTGATCCCCATCCACCTCCCCCCGCTGCGCGAGCGCCGGGAGGACGTGCCGTTGCTGGCGGAGCACTTCCTGGCCCGCCACGCCGCCAACGGCCTGCGCCCCCCGCGCCTCCTGCCGGGCGCCATGGACGGGCTGGTGCGGCACCCCTGGCCCGGCAACGTGCGCGAGCTGGCTAACATCCTGGAGCGCCTCTCGATCCTCCACTCCGGCGGCGAGGTGGGCCCCGCCGAGATCCGTGTCCTCCTCGCCGGCGGCGCCCCCGTCGCGGGCGAGGCGGCCCCCGCGTACGTGGACGACGACGAGCGCCCCCTGGCAGACCGCCTGGACGCCTACGAGCGCGACCTGCTGAACGGCGCCCTTGAAGCCGCCACCGGCAGCGTCGCCGAAGCCGCCCGTCGCCTGCGGACGGACCGGGCGAATCTGTATCGGCGCATGCGGAGGTTGGGGATCGATAGGGAAGTGCGTTAGTGCGTTGGTGCGGAACGGCGGGGGCGCGGGGAACGGGGAACGGGGGACAGGGGACAGGCTCACAGACTCCGAGGTCATCCCCCATTTTGTCATCCTGAGCAAAGCGCTTCTCAAGACTCGCCCTTTGTGCGAACT